>JAYSXU010000280.1:0-4995 GCA_043716965.1 Fimbriiglobus sp. | reverse complement strand
TGGGAGCGTCCTTGTTCCAGGTGAAGGTGTGGTAACCCTCGCATGGTCAAGGACTTCCCGCATTTTCGCTAGACCGATCGCTTAAGTTCATGCGTATGGGGTGGAGCGCAGCGACGCCCCAGGTTGCTCCTCCCGGATCAACGCATCCTGAAGGGATGCCAGCGATTAGCCCGAGGCTGAGCGTCACGACACCCTAGGCAACTCTATTTCCCGTGTCCCCGTTTGGAGCGCTTCGCCACTTTGGGTGCGTTGGTCGTGACTACACCGTTGGCGGACTGGGTTGTCGATAACACTGGCAGTTGTCGGCGCTCGGCCTCGGTGGCGAGATCGAGGAAGCGTTGTTGGCTGCGTGAGATGGCTTGCCCTTCGGCGGGGCGGAGGCGTTTGTAGGTGCCGTCCGATTGGAGTTCCCGCGTCTTCGCATTGTCCGCAAGACTGATGGCAAGGATCTCGTCAATCATGCGGGCTTTCAAATCGGCTTGTTCGATCGGGAAAACCACTTCGACCCGGCGGCTGAGGTTGCGATCCATCAAGTCCGCCGAGCCGACGTACACTTCGGGAACGCCACCACATTCAAAGTAAAAGATACGGCTGTGTTCCAAGAAGCGATCCACGACCGAAACTACGCGAATGTTATCACTCACACCCGGAACGCCGGGGCGTAAGGCACACACGCCCCGACAGATAATATCAATCTTCACGCCGGCTTGGCTGGCTCGGTACAGGGCTTGCACCACAATCGGTTCCAGAAGCCCGTTGACTTTCGTGATGATTCGCCCTTTTTTGCCCGCTTTCTGGTTCGCCGCCTCACGGTCGATCTTCTCGATCATGAAGTTCTGCATCCGCGACGGCGCGACAATCAGCTTCCGCCATTGCGGCAACTCGGCATAACCTGTCAGGTAGTTAAATAGTAATGTCACATCGTCCGCAATCGCCACATTGGTTGTAAAGATGCCAATATCAGTATAGGTCCGCGCCGTCTGGGGGTTGTAGTTCCCGGTTGCGAGATGCACATAACGTCGGATGGTGCCGTCTTCTTCTTTGCGAACCACGAGTGCCACTTTGCAGTGGGTTTTCAACCCGATGAACCCGTACACCACGTGGACGCCGGATTTCTCGAGTTCCTTCGCCCACAAAATGTTACGTTCCTCATCCAAACGGGCTTTCAATTCGATCACGGCTGTCACTTGCTTACCCCGGTCTGCGGCGCGTTGCAGCGCTTTGACAATCGGGCTGTCACTGCTGGTGCGGTACAGCGTCTGCTTGATCGCGTGGACGCGGTCATCGTCCGCCGCCGCTTCGATGAAATCGACGACGTGTTTGAACGATTCGTAGGGGTGGTGAACGAGAATATCCTTGGCCCGGATCGCCGCCCACGGTGTCGCAGCCAGCATAAAGTCCTTCACAAGAACCGGAATGTGCTGCGGGTCGCGTAACTCCGCGTAACCGGGGAGGGCGTGGATTTGGAACAGGCCCGTGAGGTCGAGAATGTCGGGAACGCGGCTGATGTCGGCGGGCGTCAAGTCGAGCGCGGAACTCAGGAACGCTTCGACTTCCGGCGGGGTGTCGGCTTCAATCTCTAGCCGCACCGCGTGGCCGCGCCGCCGTTGTTTGACGTTCTCTTCGATGGCCCGCAACAGGTCTTCCACTTCTTCTTCGTCGATTTCAAACTCGCTGTCCCGCGTGACCCGAAAGCAGACGGCTTCTTGAATCTCCATCCCCGGAAACAGGTCCGTCAAGTTGGTCCGGATCACCGTTTCCAGGGGCGTGAACGCCATCTCGTTCGGCGCCGGTCGCACCTCCGTCGTCAGCATTTCCGGGGAGAGTTCAACGGGTTTAGCGCTGGGCAGTTGGACGAGTCGGGGCAGAACTGCCGGAACTTGGACCAGGGCAAAAAGTGGGTCACTGTCACCGGGTCGTCGCAAGATAACGGCGAGGTTTAACGACTTGTTGGACAGGTGCGGAAACGGGTGAACCGGGTCAACCGCCAACGGCGTGAGGACCGGGAAAATCTGCTGGCGGAACAGTTCGAGTAGATACTTGCGATCGTCCGCAGTCAACTCGGTGACATTGCGGATGACAATGCCTTTCTCACGCAGCGCCGGCAAAACATCCTTTCGCCAACATTGATACTGCTCCGCGACCAGTTCCCGCACTGTCGCACTAATCAACGCGAGTTGTTCCTGGGGGGATGCTTTGTCCGCACCCGAACCCCGTGTGAGATTCGCTTGGACTTTTTGTTGCAGCCCGCCCACCCGAACCATGAAAAACTCGTCCAGGTTCGCACTGAAGATCGCCAAAAACTTCAGCCGCTCCAGCAGCGGTACGGTGGGGTCTTGGGCTTCTTCCAGAACACGGCGGTTAAACTGCAACCAACTCAATTCCCGATTGAGGTACAGCGACGGGTCGTCCAGCGGAATCGTAGACATGGCGAACATCCGGTCAGCGTTTTCAGTTTCCCGTTTCGCCGCGCCATCAATTGGGTCGCGTGATATGGCTATCCCGAAAGTCTACCAGTTTTGAGGCCACGCACCTACCCGGAGTGTCGCGCTTCGGTCAGTAAATAAACCGACCCACGTGGATTCCCCACGTGGGTCGGAGGCTATTGGTCGTAGCTGGCGATTCACCCCATTCAGGTACTCTTCTGTGCGGCGACCCAAAGCATGTACGCGACCCGTTCATGGATGTGCGCATTCTGTCTTGCGCGACCGTAAGAAGAATCTCGCCAAGCGTAAAACAACATGGCAATCGAAAGAACCGCCAAGTTGCACGCAATCATCTGAAACATAGTTAGCCTCCCCAGAAAAGATCGTGGGACGGCGTGAAGTTGTCACGGAACGGTTTAGGGCACTCACTCTGAACCGCGTGTACGTCACTGGCCTGTCGGGAGAAATCTAAGTCACGTCTGGGGGCAGGGCAACCGGAGGCTGGGGTAAATTCAACGAATTTAACGGCGGATTGCGCATCATGGTAGGAAAAGACGACAACGCAAGAAAACAGGGTCAATTCGCCTGCGGGATGTCCGGAACCGCTGGCGTTGGCGGTTGACCTGGCGAAAGTCGTCGGGCGAGTTCGTTGTTGATCCGCCGCAACTCGTCGGAACAGGCGTCCAAAACATCGGCGTGTGTTGACCCGATTAACGGGCGGACCGTCCGGATTTTTTCTTGGACTCGTTCGACCCGGTTGGTCAACGTCTGAACCCTTCGGCGTGGGGCATCTTGAGGAAGATCGAAGTCGATCTCTTTGATGGCGGCCACTTCCTGCGACAGTTCATCCAGTATCACAGGTCGGGCTGCGTTGTCCTCGACAGGTTTTCCATCCGCAATCGGGGCCGCAACGAGTGGGGCCGGGAGAACGGGCGTACTCTCGACCACGTGGACTTTGAAGGTGTTGATTGTCTTCCCGCCGTCGGGGTCCGTTAACTGCACGGAAACTAACGCCGCCCCGATTTGATCGAGGGCAGGGGACAAGGTAATAGTCCGGTTCCGGCCCTTCCCGCCTGTTACCAAGTTTGAAACGGGAAACAGCTTGGGGTTGTCCGTACTGACGGACACCGTCAGTTCCTCGGGCCTACTTTCCGCGTCATCCACCTGAAACTCGAGCGGTCCGACTTGCGTGTTTTTCGAGATTGTCAGATCGGCCTTATTCAAGAGCATCAGCGGGTCTTTATTCCGGACCCACTGTTTCAAGATGAACCCGAGAAATCCACCCACAGCGGTCAAGGCGATGAGCCAATTGTCCAAAATCATCCGCCACCACCACGGCGGGTGGTTTTGGCGAAAGTCATTTGCGCCTTCGTGGAGTTGGCAAATCAACCCGGTCCCGACAGGCGGGGCGTCTTCTTTATCCCATTGCACCGTTGGAATCGTTTGTCGCAACGCCCCGCGGATACCATCCGTGAGGTAATACGCATCCGTTTTCGACATTGACGACGGGCAAATGATGATACGCCTGGTGCTGATTGTCTGGAGATCGGAATTGCAAAATTCAGTGCCGTAAGCATACGCACTTTTTTTGATCGTCCGGGGCTTGAAATTCTGCTGACCGACGACAAGTCCATCAACATCGTCGAGTCCCAAAAGTGCATACTTACCAGACGCAGCACGTTTCCGAATGCCCTCATCACCCAACTCTTCGGCATCGAACAACAAGTCGATTTCACCCCGCTCCAGCATGAGGTAGGCGGTCTCCCAAGCCAGGTGGGGCCAACATCAATTTTTTCCATGTTCAGTCCGTCATAATGCTTCGACACTTTCTGGGCAATCTGCCGCGTCCCACTTCCGATCGGGCCGAAATAGGCGAGACGTTGTCGCCGCGGCGGCGTGAGACCTGGGACTTCCAATTTCTGGAGATATTCGTTGAACTGCGCCAATGTTCGGCGACTCTTGGGACTGGACGTAAAAAAATTCATGAACGGGAGGCGCGGCTCAAACTGTGCTTCCATCGCAACAACACTGGCTTTCCGGGCCACAACGTGAAGGTATAAATCAGTAAGAGGTATCAACGTCCGATTTTCGTCAGGCGGGTCGAAACCATCTTGGTCGAAACCAATAATCAGTTGCCCAGACTTTGCAGTCCGGACCCGTTCCCGGTTTTCGTGCAACCCTTGGGAGTTCACCACTTCAAAATCATACTGCCAAAACCAGGGCGAACTTTCCGGCTTGAAGTCGGACCGAATCTTGTCGCCCAGGGATTTTGAACTCCCTGTGGACGAGGACGTGTAGATCAACACTTTCGGGTAGCAATACGGCCTAACTAGATTGCGCACGTAGTTCACGAACATGACGAGCGTGATAAAACCGAAGAGAACAATCAAAAACCGCCACTTTTGACGGAAGATCGTCGCGCGAAGAAATCTAGCGATCGAAGCAATCGCCTTCCGAAACAGCCAATCAGGCCCCAGGGCGGAGTCTGCTATAGGTCACCGTCGTAAAAATCATGCTGAATCGCAATGTTGTCCCTCTAATACAAACCGCTATCTCACCCCTGTCAAGC
>JAYSXU010000279.1:0-5005 GCA_043716965.1 Fimbriiglobus sp. | reverse complement strand
TCACAGCCACGGCTGCACAAATTTCCTTGGCAAACCTGTCCGAACGAATTGAAGCCGAGAACGTCGAAAGTGAACTGGTCGAACTGGCCACGGTGTTGAACGCGACGTTTGATCGCTTACAAGCTGCCTTCGCGCAACAAGCCCAATTCACAGCGGATGCATCGCACGAACTCCGCACCCCGCTCACGATCATTAAGTCCCACGCGGAGCTAGCCCTCACCCGACCCCGCGACGCGGAATCGTACCGGGCAACCATCACGGCGTGCCACACGGCTGCCGATCGCATGACGAGCACTGTCGATGGCCTGTTGATCCTCGCCCGTGCCGACGCGGGGCAACTTCAACTCCAACGACAGCCCGTGCAACTGACCACAATTGTTGAAGAAACCGTCACCCTACTGACACCCGTCGCCAACGATGCTCAAGTGTCGATCACGACGGAATTGGACGCGGTCACGATCACCGGGGATGCGGAATCACTGGCCCGAGTGGTGAGCAACTTGGTGACCAACGCCATTCACTACAACCGCGTCGATGGCAGCGTCCACGTGCGAATACACAGTGCCGAAACCGCGATTGAACTCTCCGTGACCGACACCGGATGGGGCATCCCGGATGCGGATCGTTCGGGTATCTTTCAACGGTTCTATCGCGTCGATAAAGCCCGCACCCGCACGACCGGCGGCACGGGGTTGGGGCTGGCCATCTGTCGCAGCATCATCGAAGCCCACGGCGGCACCATCGACTTTGAATCGCACCCCAACACCGGCACCACATTCCGCGTACTGCTACCGCGAGCGTAATTCGTTTCAAAACTTGATGCCGAGTGTCGTGAAGTAGGTCAGGTCGTTTCGTTTGGCGTTACCGGGGTCGCTGTCGTAGCGGTCTTGCACGCCGACTCGCAGGACGGTGCCGGTTTCGGGGTCGATGACGTACTCGTAGGCCACGCGGGCGCGCAACCGAAATTGGCCCCAATCACCGATCCGGGGGTAGAGGTCCATAATGGAAATTAGCGAACTGTGCTCGCTGACTTTACACCGGAAGTCGTAGCCGAACAGGAATTCCTCGACCCACCGACTAGCGGACCCGTCCGACCCCAACTCGCGGACCGCACCGACCCCCACGCGGGTCCGTAACGTTTTGCGCGAGTCGTCGAAGACCGTGTACCCCGTCCCACCGTAGATGCCGACCCGGAACCGATAGGCACGCAGTTCGTCGTACTCGACTTGGTTCGCCGTGAACAGTGACCAGCGGCTGCCGGGGAACAGAATTTCATCCCGCGAGTTGAGCAGCGCTTGTTGCGTGTTCGTCTTCGCGTTTTGAACCGAATACACGTACAGGAAGTCCGAGGTGAACACGTTGGTGTCGGTCTTGCGTCGGACGTTCCAGCCGCCCCGGAAGTTGAACACGTCCGAGTTCCCGCTCGCCCCGTTGATCCCCAAGTCCATGCCGCCCGTCCAGGGCTTCGGCAGTTTCGGAATCCGAATCGGTAACAACCCGACGTCCGCCAAGATGCCGGGTTCGATCGGCGGATCGGCATCGGGAACTACTTCATTCAGAGGAGCCGGCCGCGGCGTCGGCGTGGGGTTGTTCGGGAAGACGAGACTCGGCGTGAACGTTTCACTCAGCGGAACCCCGGACGAGGTCCGGCTACTGATGGGCGGTGGGGAGGCGATCGGTTGCCCCAACGCAACACCACTGCAAACGGAAAACAGACCAACACCAACGATCCACCCGAGGCGCCCCATCCGCAACTTCCTCACGATTCCCAACGTCGAAGACTCGGCCCAGTTGATACCCAACTGCGAGAGGAGTTCCGAGTAAATAGCAACACCGACTGGGCAACACAACGGCTACTTTTCGGACGGCGGGTACAGATCATCGAATTGGGAGATGTTGGCTAAATCGACGACCGCTTTCCATTGGGCGTCGAGGGCGCTCAGGTAGGCTTGAATCGACTGAGCCAGGGTCTGTTGCGTTGTGATGATGTCGTTGAATTGCACGCTGCCAGGGACATCGGTTTGCCACCGGAGTACCAGCGTCTGGTAGGCACGGGTTTGGTAGGGCAGAATCTTGTCGCGGTAATTGGCGACTATCGTCCGGTTGGAATCGTAGCGAGCGAACGCCTCGGCTGAACGACCGGCCAAGTCATTTTCGGCCACCCGCAATCGCTCCCGTGCTGACGCAATTTGGGACGACGCGGAACGGATGTTCCCTTGGTTCCGGTCCGAGATCGGGAGTTGAATCCCGATTTGCACCCCGAATTGGTAGACCTGGGCGGCGTTATCGTATTGGTGGTACGTGTTCGTTTGCAAGTCCGGAATCGGGATGCGTTTCTGCAAAATCAGATTCGTGTTGGCTTGGGAGATGGTATTTCTAGCCGTCAGGATGTCCGTGTGCTGTTCGTTAATTCGGTTCTTCACGTCGTCGATGGCGAAGCTGGGTGCTGGCGCATCGGCACGCCCCACTAATGGTGCAAACGGCAAATCCGGTTGCCCCACAGCGGCGGCCAATTGCTTCCAGGCCGATCGGTACGTGGCGTCCGCTTGAACCATCGCGTTGCGGGCTTGAACCGCTTGCGCGTAGATCTGATACGGTTCGTACCTCGCCGCGAAAGTGGATGCCACTTGGCGGAGTTGCAGTTGGTAAACTTCGTCCGCCATGTCCGCAAGTGCCTTGTTGAACTCCAGGCTTTGCTTGGCCACGAGGGCCGAGAAGTAATGCGTGCGAACTTGCGCGGTCACGTCCACTTGGGCTTTGCGAACGGCAACGTAGGCGTTGATGTAGTCGTACCCCGAAACTTGTTGGGCCAACGAAAGCTTGCCGGCCGTCTTGATAAGTTGATTCACAAACCCGCCCTGTTGCCCGGCCCCGCTTCCTGTACTGCCCGGTGGGAACTTCAGACTCGGTTGCCATTGGTCCACTTGGTAGCCAACGGTCGGGTTTGGGTGCAGACCCGCTTGAATCATCTGCCCGTAGGCGACATCCGCATCGGCAGCGGTTTTGCGAATCACGGGGCTGTTGGATAGTGCCAGTTGCTGCAATTCGGTAAGCGTGACCGGCGCTTGGTCAGCGGCGATAGGGAGTGCCGCCGATGCCGGGATCAATTCTGGGTAAGCCGCACGGACCACTTTTTGGCGTTCTGCGGCAGGAGTTCCTTCTTCAAAACGGAAGGCTTTCAGCGGTAACGTATCCGCTCCGGGCAGGATACTCGGCACTTGGAACAGCGGTGTCTTCTGGCCGTCTTTCTTTGGTACTTCAGGCTTCGCAGTTGGCTCCGGTTTCGTTGCGGGCATTGCCAACACGACCGAAGTTTGGGCGTCAATCACCCGCGACGGCGGCGGAAGTTGCCCGTCCGGAATCATGATGCGTGGGCTAGCACAGCCGACGGTCAAGCCAACCACGTAGACGGGTGCCCATCGAAGGCGAACAATTGAACGACGTAGCATAGCAACACCACCCGAACGAGGAAGTTCACTTAAATCATCGACGGACGGAGTCGTGCAGGTTGAGTAGATTGGCTAAAAAATGAGCAATGTGACGACTTGGAGAGTTTCGCAGATTATCGGGATTAGTGGGCCATGTCTCCGGCACCTTCTGGGGGCGTGCGATGGCCGTAAAAACTGTACAGAACGGGCACGAGGTTCAGGCACAGAATCGTGAACAGCATCCCGCCGACCACCACCACGGCCAAGGGGCGTTGCGATTCCGAACCCATTTTGGTGGACATGGCAGCGGGTAAAAGCCCCAGAATGGCCGCGAGTGCGGTCATGACCACGGGTCGAACGAGGTGTCGGGTGCCGGTGGTTAACGCTTCACTCAATTCCATTCCTTTTGCCCGTAAGCCGTTGAAGGACGAGACGAACAGCAAGCCGTTCATCACGGCGACACCGAGGATAGAAATGAACCCGACGGCGGCGGAGATGTTGAAGTTTAATCCGACCAATTTCAGTGCCCAGACGCCGCCGATCCCCATTGCCAGGACGTTGGCAAACACCACGGTGGCGTCAAGGAATGAGCGAAACGCCATGTAAAGCATGACCGCAATCAGCACCATCGAGACGGCAAACATCTTGGCCATACGCTGTTCGGCGGCTTCCATTTGTTTGAACTCGCCACTCCACTCGGAACGATACGGCACTTTTAGCATCGGGTCGATTTTGGCACGAGCTTCCGTAACCGTGCTGGCCAGATCGCGGCCTCGGACTTCAAACTTAATGGCAATGAGTCGTTGGCCTTGTTCACGGTAGATGGTCGAGGCACCAGGTCGCAAGAACGATCCGGCAGGGTCGGGTTGGCCACTTTTGTTGAGCGGCGTGACCAGTTCCACCAAGGGCCGGGTCGGGGTTGAGACCGAAATTGCTGGAGCATTAAAGATGTTGCCCGTTGGCGATGGCATTGCCATCGTCGTGCCGGACGGCGTTTGGCCGACACCCCCGGAACTAATGGGCGTCGTGCCTTGGTTCACCTGACTACCCGAAGTCACGACATTTCCGACGGGCACGGGAATCTTCAAAATGGAGTCCAGATCACCACGCAATTCGGGCGGCCAGCGAACAGTGAGATCGAAGGTTTTGCCGCCTTCTTGAATCTGGGTGACCGCTTTGCCGCCGACCGCCGATTGGATCACGGCTTGCACGTCCGCCGACGAGACATTCCAGAACGCACACTTCTGACGATCAACGGGGAACTCCAAGTTCGACTGTCCTTGAATGCGGAAAACACCCGCATTTTGAACCCCATCGACTGTGTTCAAGTTGTCCCGGATTTTCATCGCCGTCTCTTCGAGTACGTCCAAATCCGGGCCGAACACCTTGATGGAGTTCTCTCCCTTGACGCCGGAAAGGGCTTCCATCACGTTGTCGCGGATGATCTGCGAGATGTCGAAATCAATGCCGGGGAAGTTCTCTTCAAGCATCGCGTCCAGTTCATGCACGAGTTCCACTTTGGTGCGGATACGACCCAACTTCGGATCAATCGGCCATTGCTCCTGGGGTCGCATCGG
>JAYSXU010000278.1:0-5005 GCA_043716965.1 Fimbriiglobus sp. | reverse complement strand
AATAATATACGGCCGGCAGAAATGGACGATTTTTCGGGGCAGCCGCAAACCATCGAAAACCTGCGCATTTTTATAAAGGCCGCCAAAATACGGGGCGAAGCGCTGGACCATATTTTATTTCACGGCCCGCCGGGGCTGGGCAAAACCACTTTATAGATAACTCAACGGCATCCCTTGGAGCGGCGAAAGATCCTCGCCTTGGAACCCCCAAATGTGCAACCGCTCCAAGTGCATCCCTTTGAGCGGACGCAAGTCGGAGATCGACCAGTTGTTGTCCAGGAATAGCTGACGACACGGGAGGCCCTTCAGGGGGGAAAGATCGTTGAACTGGGCGGGGTTGGCGTCCAGAACCTGGAGGTGGCGGAGTTCACGCAACGGGGAAATGTCTTTGAGTGTCGGTTTGGAATCGCGCAGTACAAGCTCGGTGATTTGGTCGTCCACGACCGTCGGTTTCGCCTGGCCGTTGAATTCCGGGTTGAGCCGCTTGAGTTCCGCCACGACGCCTTCAAACTTTTGTCGCGGCGTCCGGGCGACATCGACCGGCACCCGCACCAGCCGCAAGCCGCTGCCCCGGAGCCGCGTCCCGGCGGTCGTCCAACCGCGGTTCTTGGCGCGGGCGATGTCGGCGGGGTCGTCCCAGTAACCGCCCGCGAGGAGGCGGCCCGTTTTGGTCTCCATCTCAATGTCGTCGAGCCACTCGAACACGTTGCCGTGCATGTCGTGGATCCCCAAGCGGTTCGGCGGGAACGACCCGACGGGGCACGGTCGTTTCAGTCCGGCACCGGCCCAGTTCGCGTGATACAGCCCGAGCGAGATCGACGGGGTTCCGGCGAAGAAATCGCACCCGGACTCTTCGGGCAGTTGTCCGGACCCGTTCCGGCAAGCGTACTCCCACTCCTTGCCGGTCGGCAGTCGGTACTCCCACCCTTTTTCTTTGACGGCGTTGTTCAAGCGTGTCAAGAACTCCTGGCAGTCGTTCCACGACACGCCATCGACGGGGAACCGCCGCAAGTCTTCGTCGGACACGTTTGCCACCAGTTCTTTCGACGGCCCGGTTCGGGTGAAGAGGCTGTGGGCCGTTCCCAACCCCATGACCGTCTCCCATTCCTCGCGGGTCACTTCGTACTTGCCGATGGCGAAGTCGTAAGGAATCTCGACCTTCCGTGTGCCGACGACCCCACCGCCACCCCCGAGCGTTGACATCCCCGCCGGAACCCGAACAAACTCAATCCCGAGCGAATTGGTGTAGTCCACCTGCACACGCTGTTCGGCCTTCGCGGCGTGGGAACTGACCGCCGTTTCCGGAGTAGAGTCACCTTTGAAAATGGGCCGGAATGCAAGAATCGTGCTGGTCGCTGCGACGGCAATCAACGCGGCAACCGTGACTTTCAGCCACTTCTCCCGGTTGAGTCGAGGCGTTGTCGGGATCGCCGATGCGGGCAGCACGATTGGCCCGCCGGCTTGTAACCCAGCAAGGCACTTTTCGAGAACGCACGCCACTTCCGTGGCGGTGTTGAATCGGCCTTTGGGTTCACCCGCGTGCAGCTTACCGATGACGTCGCACAGCCATTGTGGTGTTTCAGGGATGATCTCCTGAATCGGCCGTGGGCTTTCTTCGGACACCCGTTTCATCACCGCCAACGGGCTAGCGGCCCGGTACGGCGGGCGGCCCGTCACCATCACGTACAGAACGCTACCGAGGCTGTACAAGTCCGCCCGGTGGTCAAACGCCTCGCCGCGGGCCTGTTCCGGCGCCATGTACATCGGCGTGCCGACGACCATCCCGCTTTGGGTCAGGCTGGCGTCATCGGCGGCGCGGGCTAGGCCGAAGTCCGTCAGTTTCACTTGTGGACATTCGGCCCCTTCCATCAGCACGTTGGCCGGTTTAATGTCCCGGTGAACCAGCCCGGTCGCATGGGCCGCTGCCAACCCCCGTGCGATTTGCGCCCCGATCCGCAGTACCTCACGCACCGCCAGCGGCCCGGTCATATCGAGGTGATATTGCAACGACACGCCCGGAACGTATTCCATGACCAAGTACGGTGTCGGCTGTTCCTCGACGGCGTAAATTCGGACAACATTTTCGTGGCGAACCGCCGCACCGGCACGGGCTTCCCGCACGAACCGCCGTCGCGCCGGGGACGTTGTCGCCAGTTCCGCCGACATCATTTTGATGGCGACGATCCGTTGCAACTTCTGGTCAAAGGCTTTCACCACGACGCCGAAACCGCCTCGGCCTAACGTCTCCAGCACGTCGAAGTGACCCAACTCCAGCGTCCCGATGTTCCGGGGTAGGGTGTGAAATTCTTCAGGAATTTCCCGGCTCGCCGGCTCACTTAAGATGACCGAGGTTTTCAGGTTCACGCTATTCGTGGCCATCCACGGCAAGTCGGTGTCAACCTGTTGGTCGTTGTGAGTCATGATGAAAACCCTCCACCGCGCGACACATTCCGGCTACGATGATCTGGTTGAGCTTAGAACAGATTCTCCGGTCACGCGGGTGGTCCAAGTTTTGTTAGCCCGACGCGCCAGCGAGGGGTCTGCCGAAACGAACTCCACGCCGTACCAAGTTTGTTCGGCATGGCGGACTGAGGCGGAGCCGTCCCAACCGAACCCCTCGCTGGCGCGTCGGGCTAACAAGCAACTGCGTCATACCTATTTCACCCAGAGGTGTCACCATGCGATACACCCTGCTTAGTTTTGCTGTGACGCTACTTTTGTTGTCAACCCTTTCTGCCGCCGAGCCGGTGCGGGTCACCACGGACGGCTCGTTCAAGCAACACCTGCAATGGTCCCCGGACGGCAAGCAATTGCTGATGACGCGGATTCAGGAAGGCAAGATGGGGCTGTGGGTGATGGTCGCCGACGGGAAGGAGTTGAAACGCTTGCTGCCCAACCACAACCAGCCACACTTCGACGGCCACTGGTCGCCCGATGGCAAAAGGGTCGTCTTCGTGGATGATCGGCTCGAAGGCACGGATGGCAAACTCAGTATTCACACCTGCGCGGTGGACGGGTCGGATGACAAGGTGCTGATCCCGCACAATGCTGCTTTCGAGGAATCCCCACGATGGTCCCCGGACGGCAAGCTGGTCCTGTGGGTCTCGACTCGGGACGGCAACCCGGAGTTGTACACGGTGGACAGCGAAGGGAAAAATCAAAAGCGGCTGACCAGTGAAATTGCGTTCGACTTGCACCCCGCGTGGTCGCCGGACGGGAAGAAAATCGCCTTCAGCAGCGGTCGCACCGGGCGGCAAAAACTCTTCACAATGGATGCCGACGGCACCAACACGAAGCGCATCACGGACGGCGAATTTCTCGATGCGTGGCCGACGTGGTCGCCGGACGGCAAACAGCTTGTGTTCGTGTCCAATCGAAGCGGGAACTACGACCTGTGGCTGATGAATCCGGACGGCACCAATCTGCGGAACCTCACAAAACACCCGGCGCAAGACACCTCGCCGACGTGGTCCCCCGACGGCAAACAGATCGCGTTCGTCAGCACACGAGGCGGCGGGTCGGACGTGTATGTGCTGGACGTGAAGTAATCCCGCCCACCCGGCAGCTTAACGCAGCCGGTTCGCCGGGATTTTTCGTGCCACTACTGTTTCTGTTTCGCTAGCTCGACGGCTTTGGTGGTGAGGTAGTATTTGGCCAACAGGTTGGGCCGTTCCCAGACGGGGATTTGGCGGGGGGTGTGGAAGTACGTGACGAACTCGGTCAAGACTTCGGCGAAGTGTTGCTCGTGCCCCACCCGGAGCGCGGCAGGGATTTCAAGCTGAATCTGGTCGCCCAAGTCCCGCACCCGGACCCCCTGCCACCGACCCTGCCACGACTGACAACGGTGTGTCACTTTGGCCAGGATCGTCTTGTGCTTGGCCGGGTCGTTGGGGATCACGAACAATTCCGGGGTGGTCTGAACAGGCCGGATCACCACCTGCGACAAGCTGCCCCGTGCAATGGATTCATGCGAGTCACCCGAACCCGTCTGGGCTTCCTGTTCCCATCGGTTGCTGATCCGCACATGAACGCCACGCAACTTGTACGTGATGGTGCCGTTGCCGTGGTAGTGGACTTCGTTCGGTGTGTGGATCGCGGTCAGGTCGTGGAATTGCTGCGGGGTCAGGATTGTGGGCGAAGTTGTGGCATTAAGTAATTCGATGTGCCGTTTGTAGTCGATGGGTTGTTCGGGGAACAACAGACCCATTGCCAAGTCCGCCAAGTGTGTGCCGACGTCCGCGATTGCTTCCCCGGCTTGTGTGACATCGAACCACCACGCCGGGCGTTGCAACGGCACACCGGCGACGTGTTTTTTGAGGTAGTGAACGCTTTCGAGCAACAACCCCGGCTGTGCGACCGATCCAACGAGTTGGGTGCCGAAAATCTCGCCGTCACGCATCAATTCCCGTTGCAGAATGTTCGTGATCTCGAAGCGTTCGGTCATCACGTCCCGGACGATGAGTTCCCGCAGGTCGGCTTCGTAAAAGACTTGCTCCAGTTTCGCAAAATCGTCGAAGTCAATGATCCACGGCTTGTCCGCAACGACGTGAAGGCCGTTGGCGACAGCCCCGAGAATCAAGTCAATCTTCGGCTTGTTCCGACCGGCAATGACGACCGTGTTCCCCGGCTGTTCTCGGAAGCAACGCGCGACGGCATTGGCACCCGCCCGCACATCCAGTTCCCAGTTTGTCGGACTATCCGCACGAGAATTGAACCCGACAATGCGGGCCAAGTGTGTCAGCAAGTCGTCATTCAACACGGAGTAAACGTGGACACGCGGATGGATGCCGGGCACCATCTGTTTCTGAACCAACGCGGCATGGAAATGCCCCGGTTCCAACGTCATCAGGCGAATGGGGCGCAAAACAAGGACTCGCAACACAGGAAGTACGACACGTTGGCTACCTTAGCTCGACTGATGCCGATTCTGGGACCGTCCGTGGTGAGGTAGCATGAGGGTTGCTGAAGCTCCCACGCTCCCCTCGCCCGCGGACGGCCACCATGA
>JAYSXU010000277.1:0-5005 GCA_043716965.1 Fimbriiglobus sp. | reverse complement strand
GGTATGGCGCCATGCTGCCGCCCGTCCACGTGCCGATCAAAATCGTTTCAGGCGGCCAAACGTCTTTGGGGTACAGGTGGCCGGTTTGCTTGGCAATGGCTGCGAGTGCGCGAGAGCGTGCGGGGTTGGCTTTTAGTCGGGGCACGACTGATGTGCGGACCACATCCGGTAAATCGAGATTGCTGGAAAGTGTTCCGTCGTGCAAATCGCGGAGCAACGACTCCTTCTCCGCGTCCAGCGTGCGGCCCAGCATGATGAGGGTGCTGGGGTTGGCGCTGGTGAACAGCGAACAGGGGCGGCCAATGCTCAGCCGCAACGCGAGGTAATACCGACTGCGCGAGTCGGTGATTTTACCGCTGATGGCGGGGACTGCGTACATCCAGCGGATCATCCGTTTCTGCACGAGGGCGGTGAATCCGGACAGGTTGCCGCACGGGATTCCCGCTTCGGTGCGGTACTCTTCCGGGTCGCCGACCATTTGCACGATGGGCCGAAACGCCAAGTCGCGCGGCCGGTGGTCGCGGTACGCCCGGATGCCCCACAGGTTCCACCCGCAGCGGTAGTCCGCCAAGTAGCGGTGGGTGATCGGGATGAGTTTTCGCGCTGCGGTCGTGCCACTCGTGAGCGCGAACATCACCATCCGGTCGCCGGCAATTAGCGCGTTGGTGTCGCCCTTTTTGACACGCTCGATGTACGGTTCGAGGCGTTCATACGGGGCAACTTGGACTTGATGGCGATAATCGGCAAGTGTGCGAATCGTGGCGAAGTGATGGTCCCGCCCGAACGCGGTGACGGCTTGTCGGCGCAGGATGCGGTGCAGGAGTGCGAGTTGAACGTCCTCCGGGTTTTCGCACGCCCGCAAGAACCGCAACTGACGCCGGTGAAGGTGATACGTCGCGGCACGGGCGGCCCGAATCAGAAGGTAGCGTGCGAGCGGCATGGCCCGGACTACTTCGCCACAATCGCGGCCCGGCGCGGTTGAGTCGGCAGGTGCGGAAGCGGCGTGATTGTGACCGAATTGCCATCGGCTAGGTGCTTGTCGAAGAACTCTTCGAGGCGGCGGGCGTACTCAGTCCCGGCAACGTTCAGGGCTTGATTGTGCTTGGCGCCGTTCACCATCCAGAGGACTTTTTGCGGGGTGCCCGCTTTCTCGAACAGCGCTTCGGCCATTTCGGGTTTGATGTACGTGTCCCCACTGCCATGAATCATCAACAACGGTAGGTCCAATCGTCGTAAGGCCCGTTCGACACTGACAAACTTAACGCCACGGCGTGACGCCGATTCCCGAATCGCGGCAAGACCGATCAGGCCATAAAACCAATCGGGGACAAACGCACGCAGGCGGGTCGCCGTCTTAATGTAGATCGACACCCATCGGCGCATGTAGGGCACCATCGTGGTGTACGTGCCGTAGGCGCCGTCCGTTGCAATACAGCGCACCCACAGGTCGTTGGCCGCCAACACCATCGCAACGCTAGCCCCTTTACTGATCCCGAACAGTCCGATGCCACCAGCGGGGGCGTCCTTGCGACGCTTGAGGTACAGCACCGCCGCTTTCATGTCGATCACGTCCCGATCCGTGACCCATTGCAATGGGGCGTAGTTCGGATCGAGGTCACTTTCACCTTGATTGCGGGGTTCGTAGGCAAAGACGTCGTAGCCACGGTCGAGGAGCATCGTGCAATACTGGACGCACGCCCAGCGGTTGCACCCGAATTCCAGCCCGAACAGGATCACACCACGCCGCGAACCACGTCCCGTTAGGTAACAACCGCGAAGCGTACACCCGTTGCTGGTTTCAAAGTGAACATCCTCCGCGCCCGGTACCGGGTTGCCACGCGGAATGATGAAGAGCGGCTTTTCTTCAAAGATGCGGACGACATGATCGAGATACCGATGGCGGTAGTACCACTGTGCCAGCACAACGACAAGGGCGAAGACCCCTGTGCTGAATAGCAAACCCGTCCCAGCCCACCAAACCCAGTCGCCCACGGGTTACTCCCCTGATTGGTCGGTTCTCTTACCATTAGGATGGATCACAAGTCCATTTCCGAAAATGGAAGAGCCAATTTATCCAAGTCATCTGGGCTTTTACACCCCAACTAGATGACGCAGTCCGCCCAACCGTTACACTCGACTCGCAATCAGTGCGATGTTTTGACCACCGAACCCGAAGCTGTTGCTCAAGATGTGCCGAATTCCCGGCTTCTCACGGGCTTGATTCGGCACGTAATCGAGGTCACAAAGTGGGTCCGGTGTTTCGTAATTGATGGTCGGCGGAAGGACACCTTTGCGCATCGCCAAGATCGCAAGTATTAATTCGACCGCCCCGCCAGCCGCAATGAGGTGACCTAGCATACTTTTGCTACTGGAAACCGGCGTCGTGTAGGCGTACTGGCCCAATGCAATTTTGATGCCAAGCGTTTCGCACTCGTCGTTGGCCTGGGTACTGGTGCCGTGGGCGTTGATGTACCCGATGTCACTGGGGGCAATGCCTGCGTCCAAAATGGCCTGTTTCATACACATTCCGGCGCCACGTGCGTCCGGGTGCGGGTCGGTCATTCGGTAAGCGTCCCCGGTGGTGCCGTAGCCTGTCAGTTCGGCGTAAATTGTGGCGCGGCGCCGTTTGGCGTGTTCGTATTCTTCCAGCACAACCATACCCGCACCCTCACCTAACACGAACCCGTCGCGGGTGAGGTCGAACGGTCGGCTGGCTTTCTGGGGTGCTTCGTTGTGAACGGATAACGCGGTGAGCAAATTGAAGCCGGACACACCAAACGGGTGAATCATGCTATGGGCGCCCCCCGCTAACATGAGGTCCGCGTCGCCGTAGCGGATCATTTCGACCGCTTCGCCGATGGCCTGAGCGCTGGCTGCACACGCTGTCAAGCAAGTAAAGTTAGGGCCGCACAACTCGAACTCGTCCGCAATATGGCCGGCGGTGGTGTTCATTTCGAGTTCAGCTTCGTGGGCGCCGTCCAACATCTGAATCGCGGCCGCGGCGAACTGGCCGTGGTTCACCGTTCTGCCATCGGCAGCCCCGGCAATGGCCGCCCCGCTGATGACGGTGTGGAAGTCTTCGGACCCCTCACCCGACCCGAGGTAGACGCCAAATCGGTTGCGATCGACGCCACTGCCGATGTGCAAGTTCGCGTCACCGAGTGCCTGTTTGGCGGCAGATAAGCCGAACTGAGTGTTAGAACCGCACTTCAAATAGCGGCTGGCATCCCGCAACACCGTTCGGAGGTCGAAGTTTTTCACTTCCGCCGCAAAGGTCGTCGGAAATGTTCTCGCATCGAAGTGCGTGATCCGGTCGATGCCACTGCGGCCTTCGAGGGCAGCGGCGAACGTCTCCGCAACATTGTGGCCAAGCGGGGTCACCATGCCCATTCCGGTGATAACAACACGACGACGCATACTGGCTTACTCTAAGTTCGATTTCGCCCAGATTATTCACCACGGAAAACACGGAAGTCACGGAAAAAAGTTGGAACCAACGAGTTGCGAGCGGGGTTACCATCGGTCAAGTGATCCACTCTGTTCCTCAAGATCATGCTTTCTTCCGTGTTATCCGTGTATTCCGTGGTTCCATGATTTATCCTGCCTGGCTCCACTGCTTGACCACCACTGCCGCACATTGCCCCATATCGGTGTACGAGACTTTCAAGGCATATGGTTTCGTCACAGGCTGGGGTTTTCCGGTATGTACGGCGACTGGGCAATCCGGGTCGCGGTTCTCACAGTTCAGAGTCCCCGGAAGTGCTCCATGTTTCAAGGCCAATACGGACGCCGCGAGTTCAATTAGCCCCGATGCCGCTCCCGTGTTGCCGAAATGCCCCTTCGGTGCAAATACGGGCATGTTCGTGCCAAAAACAGCCGCAATCGCTTTCGCTTCCCACAAATCAAGGATTTTGGAGCCACTCGCACCGGCGTTCACGTGATCGACATCGGTCGGCGTGATGTCGGCTTGTTGCAACGCTCGCCGAATCACTGCCCTCAACACGTCGCCCTTCAAGCCGCGATCAAACCCGGAGGCAAAGCCGACCAACTCGGCGTCGATCTTCGCGCCTCTCTTTTTTGCGAATTCCAGTTCTTCCAGCACAAAGACTGCAGCGCCTTCACCGATCACGAACCCGTCCCGATCCGCAGCAAACGGGCGAATTGCTTTCGCCCCGAGTTCGTTGTATCGGGTCAACGGTTGGAACGAGTTGTGGCGGCTAAAGCTCACCGGGTTGATCCGCGAATCACAGCCCCCGACCAGAAACGCATCGGCGAGGTTACGGGCGATGATCCGGTACGCTTCCCCGAGTGCCAGCGATCCGGCCACATCCCCGGCAGTGATCGTGTTGTTCGGCCCTTGGGCGTCCACATAGATAGAAGCGTGGCAGGCGGACATGTTCGGCAGGTACTTCAACATCCATTGCGGGGGCACTTTCCGCAACCCGTCCCGGCCCCACGCTTCCAGGTTCACGACGCCGGGTTTGTCCGACCGGCTGACTTGCCCGCCGCCGACGAGGTCTTCTAGTTCCGTTGCCACCATCACGCAGCCGTATTCGACACCAAATCGGTACGGGTCGATCTGCCCCTTTTGCGGCCCTTGCGCATCTTCCCACGCTTTCACCGCCGTCGTGAACCCCATTTGCACGGTGCGGGCCATCTTGTTGAGGGTTTTGCGCACTTCCCGATTGGTGGCAGGGATGTATTTCTTGGCGTCGTAATCCGGCACCTCCCCGCCCAGGTGACACGGCAGCGCAGCCGGGTCGAACGCTTGAATGCGTCGCACCCCGGACGTACCCGCGACCAGCGCTTGCCAAAACGTGTCCGGGTCGCACCCGATCGGTGAGAGTACGCCGAGACCCGTGAAAACCGCCCTGCGGGATAATGAGGGGGACATATCAGACATCATGGACCCGATCTAACATAAATTTCCAGTTCTATACCGCGAGCGGTTCAGACTGAGTTCCGACGAGCCGTGGGGTTTATCCCCACGGGTTGCATACACCGT
>JAYSXU010000276.1:0-5023 GCA_043716965.1 Fimbriiglobus sp. | reverse complement strand
GCACCTTACCGATGCGTGGGTCGAGCGGTCGCACAACAAGGTCTTGTTCGCCCAAAAACGCCTCCACGATCAACCCGTATTGGTGCGACCGATCGCCGATCAGCACCACGGCGAGTTCGTCGGTTGTCGTTTCACCGGCGGGGAGTTCAAAAATTAAGTGGGCGGGCACGAGACCCACGTGGCGACCGTCGGCTTCAAAGTGCGGTTTTCCTTCGAGGCTCCGAACGGCGGATGGCGCGAGCCGCAATAGGCGGTCGGTGCGGTTGAGCGGGAGGGCATACGGGTCACCGGCGATGCGCACCAGGACCGCCCGGACCACAGACAACGTAATTGGCAGTTGCAATTCGATCGTCGTACCGTGGCCGAATTTGGTATGCACACGCACGGAGCCGCCCACAGCCTGCGCCATCGCTTGCACGGCATCCATCCCGACGCCACGACCGGAAATATCCGTGACCGTGTCCGACGTGGAAAAGCCGGGCAGGAAAAGAAAGTCCAACAACTCCGGGTCACTGAGCCGCGAGGCGAGGTCTTGCGACGTGAGTTTGCGTTCCACGACTTTGCGGCGAAGTTTATTCAGGTCGATCCCCCGCCCGTCGTCGGTGACGCTAATGTTCAGCATCCCGGCGTGGTGGCGGGCTTCGATTTTCAACATGCCGGTTTCGGACTTCCCGGCTTTGATTCGATCCTCCGTCGATTCCATTCCGTGGTCGAGCGAGTTCCGCAACATGTGCCCGAGGGGCGCTTCGAGTTTATCCAAAATGTCCCGGTCCACGTCGGTGTCGTGCCCGCTCACTTCAAAGCGAATTTTTTTGTTGAGTTGCTTGGAGACATCCCGAACCATGCGGGCCAAGCCGTGGGTGCCGTCCGCAAAGGGACGCATCCGGCTGGCGATCACTTCCCGGTACAGTCGGCTGTTCAAATCGTCCGACTGCCGGGCGTGTTTCTCGAACTCGTCGATCCGCTCCGCCAGCACTTGTCGGCAGTCGGCAATCCGATTGCGGGCGTCCTCGGTGACGAGCGAAATCCGGTCGCTGACGTCGGTGGACCGCAACGCCCGGTGCAAGTCTTCGAGCACATCGGCGAGGTGATCCTGGTGTTTTCGCAACCGCAACAGCGACCGCGCAAACGGCTGTAACCACCGGGCTTCGACGAGCGATTCCCCGGCCAGACTCAGCAACCGCGTCAGACTTTGGGCGCTGATGCGGACCACCCGATCTTTGCCGTCCATATCCGGCGTATCGACTTTCACAGGTGCGGATGGTGGCGCGACTGTGGCAGTGGTCGGCAGCGGAGAGCTGACCGGCGGGGTCGGCGTTTTCTCAACGGGTTTATGCGAAACGACAGGCGGGGGAGTTGCGCCGGGTAGCGGTTTTCCCTGAAGGCGTGCCTCCAAAATCACCACACAGTCTTTGACTTTCTGGGCGTTTTCAACCGCCCAAGTCGGCAAGTCGGCGTCGGCCATCTGCGCGAGTAAATCGACGCCTTGCAACAGCGGGTCAATCTCGGCGGACGTGATAACCAGCTTGCCCTTTTGTGCGGTGACCAGAAACTCTTCCATGATGTGGGCGAGATCGACGGCGGGGCCACAATTCACAATCCGGGCTGCACCCTTGATGGAGTGCGCCGCCCGCATCAGCGGTTCGATACGACGCGGATCGGTAGCGTCTTCTTCGAGTTGCAACAGTCCGTCCGTCAGGACACCCGTCAGCGAACGCACCTCTTCCCGGAACAGTTCCAACAGTGTCGCCGCGTGCGGGTCCATCGACTTCGGGGCGACAACGGTTGGCGTTGTCACGGGTGGAACAAAGGGTGCAACGACAGGTGGAACGACGTGGGGTACAATCGGCTCCGCGACAGGGTCGGGTTTACTGGTGGCCCAGGATTTTAGCTCGATGATGAGGCTGTTCAAAAAGCCCGCATCCGGCTTCGGTTGGGTCGGGTCCATCGCGTGGTCGGAAAGACTTCGGAAGACATCAATCGTCGTGAGCAAATCGGAGACGCGGTTGCCCGAAAGTGTGATCGCCTTCCGCCGGACCGCCGAAAAGACATCTTCGACCGCGCCGGCTAAATCTCCCGCCGGACGCAAATCAATGATGCGGGCCGCCGCCTTAATTTGTTGGGCCGCCCGTTCAAGCGGTTCCAACAGGATGTCGTGCGCCGGGTCCACCGCGAGAACGGAAAGGCCCTCGGTGAGGATGACCGTGTTCCGCTGCACTTCATGGCGAAACAGTGCGGTCATCGGGTTGACGGCACCGTCGGTTGAGTCCGTCATCGAAAGCTCCGCTTCAGGGCGTCGAAAAGCCGATCGGGGTCCAGGTAACCCACCGCCCGATCGTCCCACCGAAACACGCCGTGTGTAAAAATGTTTGACCCCGCCGAGACCGTTGCCGGTAGGCCGCCGAGATCGACGCGCAAAAAGTGGTGAATGTCGTGAACAGCGTCCACGACAAACACCCACCGGGCACCATCTTTTTCGGCCACCAGTAACCGCCGACTCGCTTGGTTCGTGGGACTCGACTTAGGGTTGTCGATTTCCGAAACACCCAGCAAATGCTTCAACGACACTGCTAATTGCAACTCCCCACGGATATTCACGAGGCCGGTCAACACTTCATCGGTCTGGTGCGGCACCCGCCGCACCGTCCGAAACGGGGCGACTTCCACAGTGTATTTTACGTCCAGCGCCAACCACTCGGAGCCGACTTGAAACAGAACAACCGGAATTGTTTCGGTCGGCGTGGGGATGTCCGCACGGGCAATGCGCTCCGTCCATTCATCCGTGTAGCCCGGTGGTGGTTCCCGTTCATAAAGTTGCGACCCGGCCAGCGCGAACACGGGGCAATTCCGGCAATGCGTCACCTTCGGCAGTTCCGGGCAACTGCCGTCCCCCTTGACCCCGATGCGGTTCCAACAGTCGGTCAGCACTGGCAAGGCTGTCGGTTTTGTTTTCATCAGCGACCCTCCCGCTTGGAAGCGGCGTCGGCCCGCCGTCGATAATTGGCAGCACCAATGAGGTCACCGCGATTTTGGGCCATGACCATCATGTGAATCAACGAGTCGTAATGCGCGGGGTCGATGTACAACGCCTGCGTGAAATTCCGCTCGGCGGCGACGAATTCCCCCGCTGTCGCACGTAACACGCCGAGCAACGCGAACGTGTCGGCGTTGGCCCCGCCTTTGGCAAGCTGTTCGCAGATGGCGGTGGCCTCCGCGACTTGCCCGGCGTTGGCCGCCGCCCGTGCTTTCTCCAAGAGCAACTGCGCGCCTAACGTGGCCATCTTGGTGGACGACCCGGATAAGCCCTTCTTTTTTTCCGCCGCGCCGGCTTTCGCCGTCGAGTGACTCGACGGCGGAGGTGAAACAGGAGCGTCACTTCGGGCAGGGGTTGACGGGCCACTCAGCGGTGAAAGAGGTTTGCCCAGTAGCATGTTTACGGCACCCGTGGCAGGGGGGGGGGGTATCGCCGTAAAAGCACTTGCCAGTAGCGGCACGTGGGCAGTTGGCGCTCCGGCTGCTCGTGTGAATGCGAACGATTGCGGTGTTCCGGCAGACTTGTACCGGCCGTCGATTAACCCCAACGGTTCCGCGTGCCCGGCGAACACCAACCCGTCCGGGTAAAGCAAGCGGTCGAAGGTGCTCACGATACTTCGGCGGGCGACATCGGTCAGGTTGATGAACAGGTTCCGACAAAAAATGGCGTCGAACAGTGGCTCCCCGACCATCACCTTGGGGTCCGTCAAGTTCCCGACGCGGAAGGACACCGTTTGTCGAACTTCGGGCCGGATGATGTAGTTACTGCCCTCCACGTCCACGAAGCGTGTCGTCGATATGGCGCCGCTTTCACGGAACGCCGACGAACTGTAGACCCCCACTTTGGCAAACTCGATCACCCGCTTGCTGATGTCCAGGGCTTCCACCCGAAAGGAACCCGGCGACAGGCCTGCGTTCAACAACGCCATTGCGATCGAGTACGGCTCTTCACCCGTGGAACACGGCGCGCTCAACACGCGAAATTGTCGTAACGTCCCGTTTTTGCCACGACGGGACATGGCCCATTGGGTCAGCGCCGTGAACGATTCCGGGTACCGAAAAAACCACGTCTCCGGGACGACGACCGCCTCGGTCAGTTCGTCCAATTCGACGCGGCTCGTCTCGACCAACATCGCATACGCTTGCGGGGTACTGGATTGGGTGATTTCCATTCGCCTGCGGATGGCGGATTCGATCATCCGCGTGCCGAGCGATCCGGGCGATAAGCCGAGATGCCTTCCCAAGACGATCCCGATCTTCGTCGTGATCTCGTCCATCCTGTCCTCAATTCCTGGCGACTTCGATAGTGTAGAGCCGGTTTCCGTGGGAAGAATCGTCGGTTCCCGGTTCAAGGTTTGCCCCTCAATCCCGAGTCGCGGTTCGTCACGAAAGTAGCTCAGTGTGTTTCATCTAACAGGAGTTTCAGGACGATAGCTTGTGGCGGGAGCTAGGAATTCCTGTTTAATGTCGCTCGCGGTTGGGATTAGTCAAGCCGAGATAGCTCTAACGACTCGGAACGTCACTCACCTCAAAGGTTAACCCTTGGTAGGCGAGCGGGACCAGTTTGTTGATGTCCGGGATCCGCACCACCCCTTCGGCGTCGGCGACGATCGGCCCCAAGTCCGGTCCCGTCGGCGCCTGACCGAACTTGTAGCCGGCACCGATCGTGGTGAGCGCTTTCAAGTCCGTAACCCGTTCGGCTAACAGCCCGAGGTGCCTCGGGCCGTTGTTGACCTGGGCTTCGATCACGACGATCCGCGTGCTCAGCCGAACCGGGCAGGGACTGCCTTCGATTAAACGGTGCAAATCCAGTACCGGCGTGACCGACCCACGAAAGCGAAACAAACCCGCCAGCCACGGCGGGCCACCCGGCGCCTGGTGGAGCCGCACTGCCGGGACCACTTCCACCACGGACGACGCCGGCACCGCAAGCCGCTCCGTGCCCGCTCGGAGAAAGAGACAGAGCACGGTATCACCCCGAGACTTTGAA
>JAYSXU010000275.1:0-5023 GCA_043716965.1 Fimbriiglobus sp. | reverse complement strand
AGTTGCGTCGCTTCGGCGATGATTGTCAGCGGGTTCGCCCGGACTTCGCCGGATTGCCACGCAATTTTGACGGGCACCGTCAGCTTGTCGCCCGGCTTCACATAGATCGTCCCGGAGACTTTTTCATCCTTGTCCTTGCCGTCCTTGTCTTTCGTCTTTACCGTCGCGGTCGCAAAATCGGTGCTGATGCGAAAGGTCGCCTTCTCGGTCCGCACCGCGAGTAGCGTCTGTTGATCCAACCGGGTGATCGTGGGGATATTCGGTTGCGGCGGCGGCAGCCCCCAAGTGATTGTTGCGGGGCGGGCGTCGCGAGTCATCGGCTTGCCGTCGAGCATTGCGAAACAGGTAATGGCGATCGGTCCGGTGTACTCCGGTGCTGCGACGGCTGCACTGAGAACCAGCGTGCCCCAACGGCTTCCCGTACTGATGAGTGCCGGTTTCGCGGTGATGTCGGTCGGTAATCCCGTGGCCGTCACGGTGACCGGCGCGGTGAAGCCATCCACACGGTGAATGAATACATCGTATGCGGTTTCGCCTTCGGCGTTGGCGGTGACCACGGCCGGCAACTCCCGACTACGCGGCATCACGATGGCACGGAAATCGGGCTTCGGCAAACTCACCCGAAGCCGGTAATAACACCGCGGTCCGTAGTTCACATTCGCGTCTAGGCTTCCGACGAGAATCAAATACTTTCCGTCCGCCGGGACCGTGAACTTGAAGGCGGGCGGGTCGCTGTTCCGGGTGAAGAATGTGATTGGTTGGAGAGAATCGTTATCGTCGTCGAGTTCGCCCGCCAGTTCGGCGTTCTTGTCGTTGCGAACACGCAGTGAAAGATCGGCGGCACTGCCAATACGGTCGGCGATCACTTCGATGTAATAGATGTCGCCCTTCTTCGCCGTGAAGCTATAGAAGTCGCGGTCGTAGCGTTTTTCGATGCTACCCACAACGTCGCACGGCACCGGGATCGCCTCCGCCGTTTCCGGCTTGTCGTTGTCCGCCGTTCCCTCACGGACGATCTTGGCATCGCTCAAATAGATCGGCACCGCGTTCGATCCCGGTAAGCGAAACTCGAACCCGTCTTGCAGCCCCATCGGCGGGGCGACGTGGCCCCGAAGGTTCAACTTCGTTCGTGCCGCCGGATCGGTTGGTGGGGTGATGGTTGCTGCGACGGATTCGATCGGGCGGCCATCAATCAGTTGGCCTTGCACGGGTTTGCCACCCGGCAAGTTGCGCCCGTATACGGTCACCGCTGTTGGCTGACCGGGGTTTACAATCGGCGGAAAAACTGCATCAATCCACGGCCCGGTGCTAACAGTCAGCCGGTAGAAGTAATCAGGCCCACCCTGCTGATACGCGAACTCGCTGACCCGCACAAAGTAGTCGCCATCGCTACTCAGTGTCACGTCACAAAGCGCGTCATTGTCGTGGTAATTGCGGTTCAGACCCACCCGCTTGCCGCCCCGATCGAACACCTCCACGAGTGGCCGCGCGCGGCTGTCGATGGACGATGTGGCGCAGTGGAGCAACACCCGTTGCCCGGCTTTGCCTGCAAACACCGTGTAATCCACATCCGTCGGTGTCGAGATCACTCCGTTGACAACCGTACCCAGTTCGATGCGTTGCGCACGGGGGGTATTCTTCGTCGGCAACCCCGCTGCGCCGCCTGTCACCGCCCCGGTCGATTCCATCGAAATCGCGTCGTCATTCGGTTCGAGTTCATCCACTTCACGTAGATCGCTAACCACGAAGAATCGTGGGTTGCTCAGGCCAAATTTGTTCACCAACCGTAGGTCGTATTGCCCGACCGGAACAGTTGCGGCGACCGTGACTTTGCACTTCACACTCGTCGGCGGTGGCCCTTTTTTGTTCGTCGCCTTGGCCTTCGGGTCCACCTTGGCCTTCGGGTCTACCTTTGGAACCGGCACCGCCACGATTTCCCCAGACAACCCCGGATGCGAGAAGAACAGTGCCGAAGCGTCATCCAGGTCGGTGCCAGTGACCGTCAGTTCGACCGTGGTACCGAACGTGGCCCCCATCGGGAACACGGACGTGATTCGTGGTTGGGGCAACGCATTTTGCGGTGGTTGCGCGATCGCAATCGAACCCAACAATAATGCAACCAGCGACACCGCACGGGAGAGCATCCGGCGCATAACATCTCCCGAAATCTGGACAAGCGATGAGTAATTGCGATGCACAGTAGGCACTATGCAGAACGGCAGGTACTCAAATGGTAAACGCTCAGCCAATGCGGGTCAAGTGTGCGGCGCAGTTCCCAGATTGGAAATAGCGGAGCTACCCCGTCTCTGATATGCTGTTATGATTGAAGCGAATGCACAAAACCGTGAGCCATCACAAAATAATCTGAAATCAAATGACTCCCGCGATCGACATTGCTCGTCAACTTGTGTTGGTTGGTGCAGATCCGCAGCATCCGGAAGAATCGTCGATTGTTTGTCCACTTCGTCTGCAGAAATTACTGTATTACTGCCAAGGTTGGGCACTCGGTCTCCTGGCGGAACCACTTTTCCCGGAACCGCTTGAAGCTTGGAGACATGGGCCGGTCGTTCGGTCGGTCTACGATCGTTTCAAAGGGCAGTTAGAGCCGATCACAACGCAGCAAATTGGCTTACCCCAAACACTGATTCCCTCGACATCTGTGGCTCTCGTGGAGATGGTCTGGAGCCGGTACGCGGGGTTCACCCCCAAGAAACTTGCGGAGATGACACACCACGAGCCGGCGTGGCTTGAAGCCCGAGGTGACGTGGCCACGGACGCGGGTTCGGATCGCGTCCTCAATCTGGAAACGATGCGAAACCACTTCCAAGACTGTGCCATTCGAGAAGCGCGGAAATCCGTTCACCCCGGTCAGCCATTCATCGACCCGACGGAAACGTGGAAAGCCGAGTTAGCCTATGAGCGTAGTGGACGGCAATCGGTAGATCCCGAGACTGCTTACCTGCAACTCATGGGCGAGCAAGGTTGATCTGCAATGCCATCACTCCGCTTCTCAGCGTTTGCTCTGGAGTCGATGCGTAGCCTTCCGAAAGATTCGTCCCTACTGAAGGCGATCTGGAAGCAGTTGGAAGATGTCGCCAACAATCCCGTAAAACATTCCACCACACCGCCGCCATTTCCCCATCGACAAGATCGACACCTTTGTGAACTGATTGCCTACGATCTGGCGGGTAACAAATGGCAAGGGTTTGCGTTGCTTGAAGTGACACACGATGCCGTCACCGTGACTTCGATCAATGTTTTGTTGTCGAACCCGGACATATCAGAGTAGCCACCAACATGCGCTTCTAAAACGGCGATTCGTCGCCGTTGACTGGGTCGATGGGGGCAACGAGCAGGTATGATTTGGGACCGTGTTGTCCAACATGTGTTGGTTTCTGCTTGACCGTGGCGAGATATTGAGCTAACTTCAGCCCATAATCACTGGTTGAACTTTTGGCTAATGGGTTGTGTCGGTTGATGTAGAATGGACGAATCGGTCATGGGTTTGCAATCAATGAATACATTATTTCGGTGCAACAATGATCTCTGAGCCTCTAAAACTCGACACCAAATATGGCGAACAGATTTCGCATTGGTCGTCGATTTACGACTTGACCGCAGTTGAAATTGACCGGCTGAAAGCTGTCTTGGTGGACTATCCTCCCGACTCGATTGCAACTGAACTGGGTGAGGAACTTCGTTGTATTTTGGCAGCGCGAAAACTTTCTGAGTTGCCAGAGCTGACCCATGACGAAGTCGATCGTGCCCGTAAAGCATTCGAGTCGGGGTTGATCCCGTTCGTCCGTCAGGACGTTGACTGAGTGTCAACCCTCACCGTTTTTTTTTCGCCCATGAACCCGTATGATTTCAACCGATTGACACCGGGCAGAATTGTCATGGCAGGTGTGGACGACATGCACGGACGTGGTTGGAAAGTCCGCCCCTTGGTGATTTTGTCCAAGCCAGAAACAAACAGTCCTGAAGCAGAATTCCGTGTCGCATGTGGTTCACGGACTGCGCCGGAACCCGGCAACGAATACTTTGCGGTCGAGGTGATCGGGATTACAAATGGTCACCCCCGAACAGGTCTGGTAGCAACGACTTGGTTTTATGCGTACTGGCTCCGCACAGTGCAAATCAGCGAAATCGCAAGCATCCTCAAGTTTTTCCCCGAACACGACTTCTTACGACTGGTAGAGATCATCAGATCAGCCGGGAGTGTTTGAGCGTTGATCCCTATCCGCTTTGCAGTGCAGCTCCGTAATGGCTGCTCACTAAAACGGCGATTCGTCGCCGTTGACGGGGTCGATGGGGGGCTTGGGGCGACGGGTGGTGGGGGGCTTGGGTTTTTCGACGGAGGCGGTGTGGTCGAAGGGTTTCAGGTCGGGCTTGCCGTCTTCGCCGACGCCGGAGAGTTGGCGGATTTTTTGTTCGGCACTTCGCAGTTGGCCGTAGCAGTGTTTCAACAGGCCGATGCCGCGTTCGTACCGGGCGAGTGATTCTTCGAGCGACGTGGTGCCGTCTTCGAGGTCGCGCAGGATGCGTTCCAACTCGGAAAGAGCTTGTTCAAATCGGGGCGGTTGCGGCGTCGGTTCAGGCATGTCAAATCCTTGTCGGTCCGTTGAGTATCACCAGAGTCACTGGACTGACAACAAGCAAATTAACCACAGAGACACAGAGGCACAGAGAAAACCAAAACAAGTTTTTAATGCATTTCTCTGTGCCTCTGTGTCTCTGTGGTTAATGTCAATTTAGGAGGCACCGAGAAGTCAGCTAAGTTTGTCCCGTTTCGGCTGAACAACGGATTCAATCTCGCCGTCGGCCACGCGGGTGATGATCCGCTGCCCGGGTTTGACATCCGTGACGGAGCGGATCAAGTGTTCACCATCGGAGGCCTTCGTCAAACTATAGCCACGCTTCAGCACATTCAAGGGACTCAGGCTTTCCAGTTGGTCCGCCACCGCGACGAGTTTGTCTTGGTGCCGTTGCACGTTCACTTTCGCCGCCCGTTGAAGTCGCGTCA
>JAYSXU010000274.1:0-5025 GCA_043716965.1 Fimbriiglobus sp. | reverse complement strand
CCAGGGCAGGTTATCTGTTACCCGATCTTGTCGTTGACCGAATTGCGAATGACACCTGCCGTGTACGTTCAAACGCTCTGTGAAATTGTCGCCGAAGTGGTGCGGTCGTTCGGGATCGGTGCCGTAATTGACATCGAAGCGCCGTCGGTTCGGATTCGGGGTCGGCGAGTCGCGCAGGTTGGGGTGGCGATCCGACGGGACGTGACCTCGTTCGGTGTCGTTATGAACGTCACGCCGGACCTGGAACTCTTCCGCGATCTCGACATCGACGGTGACCCGACGCCGATGACATCCCTACAACGTGAGTGTCCGATGCCGGTGCGGGTTCAAGCGGTCCGCCAGCGGTTGTTAGAAGCCCTCGCGGAACGGTTTCACTTTGCACGGGTGTCCGTGTTTCATTCCCACCCGACTTTCATGCCGCGGACCTTGCAGAATGCGATCATCCCTGCCCCTACTCGATAAACCACCCACGCAAGTCGAGGAGCCGCCGCGCCGCTTACCGTCGTGGTTGAAGCGTAAACTCCCGGCGGGCAACGGCAACTTCTTCACGCAATCGTTGATCGAAGACCTCAAACTCGAAACCGTTTGCGAGAGTGCCAAGTGCCCCAACCGCCCCGAATGCTGGTCGCGACGGTCGGCGACGTTCATGATTATGGGCAACCTCTGCACCCGCCCGTGCGGGTTTTGCTCGGTTCCGAAAAGCTCGACCCCCGACCATCTCGAACTCGATGAACCCAGTCGCTTAGCCGAAGCCGCACACCGATTGGGATTGCGTCACGTTGTGATTACGTCTGTGACCCGTGACGACTTACCGGACGGCGGCGCGGAACACTTTTACCAGTGCGTCCTAGCTGTCCGGGAGCGCACGGGTTCTGCTGTCGAAGTGCTGACGCCCGACTTCCAAGGCAACACGGCGGCGATTGATCGCGTGATTGAAGCGCTGCCCGAAGTCTTCAACCACAACCTGGAGACCGTGCCCCGGCTGTACCGAAAAGTGCGTGGTCGTGCGGAATATCGGCGTAGCCTGGACTTGTTGGACCGCGTCAAGCAAACCGCACCGAAACTGGTCACGAAAGCCGGGCTGATGTTGGGCATCGGCGAAACAATTGAAGAGCTGTTCGATGTCCTCGCCGATTTACGTGCCATCAATTGCGACGTGTTGACGCTGGGCCAATACTTGGCACCGACGTTGAAGCACATCCCGGTCGCCCGATTTTTACCACCCGAAGAGTTCGATGACATCGCCGCCAGTGCGCGACTGATGGGCTTCCGCCACGTCGTGGCGGGGCCGTTTGTTCGGTCGAGTTATCACGCCGACGAAATGGTCCCGACTGCCGAAGGAGTGCCGAGTGATGTCGGTGCCGATCACCGTGCCTGATCTGGGTACCGATCGCGGAACCGTGAGCCTCTGGTTCGTGAAACCGGGGGAACGGCTCCACGAAGGGGACCGCATCGTTGAACTACAAATCCCCGGCGCGACAATCGACCTAACCGCGCCCGTCACCGGCATGATGGGTGAACGGTTGGCGTTGCAATCTGATCGTGTCACACACGGTCAGGTGCTCGGCGTGATTTATGCGGACCCGGATCAATAACTGTCGAGGATACAGGTTCGATGGCTTGGCAAAACATCCAAGGGCACGATGCCGCCCGCCACCAACTTTTCACGGCGTATCGTCGTGGGCGGCTGGCCCATGCGTTTCTGTTCACAGGGCCAACAGGCGTTGGAAAAAACCTGTTCGCCACGGAATTCGCCAAGGCACTGCTCTGCGAAAATCCCCCCGCTGAACTGACGGCGTGCGATCATTGCCAAGCGTGTGCCCAAGTCATGGCAGGCACCCATCCCGATTTTTATGTCGCTCGAAAGCCGGAGCTTTTACACGACCTGTCGATCGAAGAACTCAGAATCTTTTGTCACCGACTGGCGTTAAAACCGTCACGTGGTAAACGGTCTGTAGGCATAGTGATCGATGCAGATTATTTGAATGATGCCTCCTCAAATTGCTTCCTGAAAACGCTCGAAGAGCCGCCGCCGGGGTCGGTGCTGATCCTGTTGACATCCACAACCGAAGGACAACTTTCGACGATTCAGTCTCGCTGCCAAGTCGTGCGATTTCACCCACTTCAACCTGCTGCGGTTGCGGCGGTACTGGCCGCCCATGACATCACGGACCCTGCCCAAGTGCAACGTCTCGTGCGCTTAGCAAACGGTTGCCCCGGCCAAGCGCTGGCACTGAACGATGACGCACTTTGGGCGTTCCGTGAAACGATGTTGGCGACGATGACATCGCCACGTCCGGATTCGGTCACATTGGCCGAACGGTGGTTCAAATTCGTCGAAGAAGTCGGGAAAGAAAGTGCTGCACAACGAGCGCGGGCGTCACTAGTCATACGGATGGTGATGGACGCCCTTCAAACTGGGTTGCGTTTGGCGTTGGGTGATGAATCCATCGCCACCAATCACGAAATCGAAACGCTTCGCCGGTTCGCGGTGCTACACGGGCCGGATCAATTGGCGACGTGGTTGGAAAACTGTGCCGAAGCGGATTACCTCATTGACCGCAAAGTTCAACTCATCCTCGTCATCGAAAGCCTGTCGGATAAACTCTGCCGTACTGCGGTGTAACTCATTTCTTTGTGCGGTTTCGTGCCGTCTATGTTGAATATCGCTCACCTGTACCCAGTGAATTGAATTGGACCGTCTTATACTTTCGCTTCAATCGTTACAACCAAACCGTTACAACCAGTACACGAAATATGCGAAGAGCGACCAATACGGTCATTAAATTGTGGACAACACACAAGATCGGTTGTATCCATAGCGTCGAATGCACAGTCTACGAGCTTTAGGTGGATTCGAGGGGTTACGTAAATCCCAGTAAGACTCGTAGTTATTCGTCCCATTAAAACTACTTTTGCCATCGCCCGAGTTGCACCGCGCAGCGCGCCGTTAATGAACTAGGCTTCGCCTGGGAATCGCCCAACAACAAACTCGCACCCTTGTTTTTCTTCTCCACTGAGACCACCGTCATGAATCGTAGCGACTTGAGAAAATTAATGACTCAGGCATTCCGCAAACCCAAGTCCGGCACAACGCACAAGCGATCATCTCCACTCAATCGGGCGATCGAGCAACTGGAAGATCGCCTGACCCCGAACGCCCCGGTCAATCCCAGCTTTGAATCGGGGCTGACGGGTTGGACCCTGACGGGTTCCGAATCGCCTGCGGGAATCGGGTCGTCGGTCACGGCAGTTGCTGGGGGGACATCCGGTAGCCAGCAGGCTCAGTTGAACGTCCCTAGTCAAAGCCGTGCGCCGAATGGGTGGACAGGACTAACGCAGTTTCTCCGCAGTTCGGACTTCACGATGGTGAACGGGGAACAAATCTTTGTTGATTGGCGGGTGACGAACAATGGCGACAACGCGATCGGCGTTGGCCAGTTGCTACGGACCTCAGATAACGTTGTGATCTCGACCTTTTTCAACGTCAACACCGGACCCTCGACAAGCTACGCCACGGCATCTTTCAACACAAGTGTTGCCGACACGTACTACGTTCAGTTCCAAGGTGGCACGTTCGATTCAACTTTCGGCGGTTTTGCCGGAGCGTTTTTGAATGTTGACAACATCCGCACCATCATTCCCGCACCTATGATTGTGTATGTCGATCCTTCGTTCACCTCAACAGGGGCGAACCTCGACGGCGACCTGACCGCCGGTGGGAATCAGGCTGCCACCGTCGGGTACAATGCGTTCAGTACCATTTCGACCGCGATGGCCGCTGTTGCCTCGAACGGCACAGTGATTGTCAACACCGCGAGTTACACCGAGAACCCGACACTCGGCATCCCTCTCACCGAGTTTCGCACTTACGGCGCGACCGTCAACGGCAGCCTGACGGCAAACGTCGCCATTGGCGTCGCCAACGGCATCAGCTTTACCGGCACTGGCATCACCGTCACGGGTACCACGAATCTCACCGCTGGCACCGGCGGGGTGGCACTGACCAATGCGAACAACGATTTCCAAGGCGTGTTCAACGCCAGTAGCAGCGGGACCGTTTCGGTCACGTCGAAGGGGACGATGACCATCGGTACAGTTGCGGCAGCCGGGCAGACGGTCGGCATCAACGCCATCGGCTCGATCCTGGACGACCTGAATCAATCCACGCGGATCACGGCGAACGCGGTGAACCTGAACGCCGGGATCGACATCGGGGCCAAGCTGTCCACGGCGACCGAAGACATTGATGTCACCGCCGTAACAATCACGGGCGTGAGCGCGAACAGCCCCGCATCGTCGCTGCCCGGCATCTGGATCGACAACAACGGCACTACCACGAACTGGAGCAACGTCGTCACGACGAACGGCGTCGTCGTGCTGACCTCGACCTCGACGGCGACGACCGCGACGAACGTGGTTGCCGCCGGCACGAACCGCAACGCTTCGATCACCGAGCGGACGGGCAGCCTGACCGTCAACACCGTCTCCGCCACGGGTCGGGCAAGCCTGACCGCGACCCTCGGCTCAATCCTTGATGGCAACGCGGCGGCGAATAACATCACGGCGGCATCGGCTGCAATTTCGGCGGTCGCTGGCGGGGTGGCTACAGCCGCCGACCCGCTCGAAACCACCGTCGCAAACCTGGAAGGAGCGGCGGGCAACGGCTTTTTCGTGGCGAACAGTTCCGACCTGACAATCGGCGGAGTCATCGGCGCTCTAAACGGGATCACGGCCACGGGCGGTAACGTCAGCGTCATGGTGACAGGTCAAGCCATCCTGAACGAGCCAGTTACCGCGCCGGCGGGGTCGGTGAGTGTTGTCACGACGGTCGGTAGCACGAGTGGTTTCACCGGGCCCTATCAGCTCCAGAACTGGAACTCGGGTGGCATCTCCGGCGGTTCGACCAGCATCACCCCTCCGTCCGGCGCGAGTGCGACCGCTCAGTTCGGCTACAACGTGAACCTCGGCGGCGGGGGCGTGAGTTTTCGCACCGCGACGTTCTCAACCACAGCGGCTACGTCT
>JAYSXU010000273.1:0-1715 GCA_043716965.1 Fimbriiglobus sp. | reverse complement strand
GTTCGGTCGAGAACGGCATCTGCGTCCCGGCTGCGAACGCGGACCGGGCGTTCGTGTAGTTCACCCCTTGCCCTTCGAGCCACACGAGCAGCGCGCCTTCGGTGGGGTTGCCCAGCGCTTTCAGTTCGCCGTTTTCGCGGCTCAGTTGGGCGGTGCTGTTCGCGGCAATGGCCTCCACGAGCCGGGCGGCGGGGGTGCCGGTGGGTGCGTCTTTTAACGAACTATTTGCTAGTGACGGGAAGCGGGCTTCGACGACTTGCATTTTGTTCTGCGTCAACGTGCCGGTCTTGTCCGAACAGATCACAGTGGCCGCGCCGATAGTTTCACAGGCGTGCATCTTGCGAACCAGCGTGTTCTGGGCGGTCATCTTTCTCATGCTGTACGCCAGACTCAGCGTCACGCTCATCGCCAACCCTTCGGGAACGGCCACCACAATAATCACCACCGCGATCATGAAGTAGTTCAGCAGGGCCACGCCGGCCGCAGCCGGTAGCCAGTCCGACGGACTCGCCGGAATCCAGCCTAGGCTGTACGCCAGCCCCATGCCGCCGACAAACACGCCGACACCCGTGCCGATTGCCACGAGCCAACGCTTCAACGTGTCCTCGGCCAACCACGCCGGGGGTTCCATCCCGAGACCAAACGCACTCAAGCCTTCCAACGTAATCTTCAGCCAAACCCGATTCAACGCCACCGACACGCCTAGCAACAAAATCAACGCAAAGGTCCACTGTTGCGCGGTCATGACCAGTTCATCGGTGAACGCCCCGCGACCGACCAAGGCGAAGAACGTCAGTACCGCGATGCCCAGCCCGATGATGCCGATCCACTTCGATAGCTTGTCGAGTTGTTCGTTGAGCGGCGTGACCTCCTCCGAATCTTCACTGGCTTTCTGGCCGAGTTTACCGAACTCGGTTTGATCCCCGACCGCCTCGATCCGAATCACGGCATGGCCGTCGGCGACCATCGTGCCACGCATCACTTTGTTGCGCGGGTAGGCATGGTCTTTCTCATCCGCACCAGGGGTTGCCAACGGTTCCTTGTTCACGGGAAGTGCTTCACCCGTCAGTGAGGCTTCGGACACCGACAACGAAACCGCTTTCAAGACTTCGCCGTCCGACGGCACCTCCTCGCCGGTCTCGATCAGCACCACGTCGTTCACGACGAGGTCGCGCTTCGGGACTTCTTGAAACTTCCCGTCCCGAATCACCTTGACGGGCACGTCGTCATTGACCTTGTTCAAGATGTCGAACTCGCGGTTCGCCTTGAACTCGTTGACGAACGCCAACGTGGTTGCCAACAGAATCGCCGCGACAATGGCCAAGCCTTCGATGTACTCGCCCTTATAAATCCCCACCGCGATCTGGATGATCGCGGCGATAATCAGGATGCGAATTACCGGGTCTTCAAACTTCGACAGCCATTGTTTCCACCACGGCACCCGCGCCGGCGGCGACAGCACGTTGTGCCCGTGCTCGCGGCGGCTCTGTTCGACTTCGACCGGGGACAGACCGGGGTAGCAAACGTTCGTCGGGGCGGTATCGGTGGCCATGCGGTTGCTCGGGGGGTTCAAAGTGTGTGCAGGAAATGATATTGCTTGGCACCGACACTTCCACCCGAGCCGCGACGGTAACGGAGCAACCCAACCCTACTCACACGACACGGTGTGTTGCCATCAATCGGCGTAGCGCGGGTGATTGTTTGGGCCACTCCCT
>JAYSXU010000272.1:0-5051 GCA_043716965.1 Fimbriiglobus sp. | reverse complement strand
CGTCCCACTTGGGTCGCCGCGACATCGCCGAGTACCTGCTCGCCAACGGCGCCCGCATCGACATCTTCGCCGCCGCCATGCTCGGAATGCTGGACGTGGTGAAGGGGATATTGGCTGCCTACCCGAAGTTGATTGATACAAAAGGCCCGCACGGTATCCCGCTGCTAATGCACGCCAAGATGGGCGGCAAAGAAGCATTGCCGGTGTTCGAGTACCTGCAAACCCTGAAGCCGATGGCAAAGCCTGCTGACAAGAAACCAGAGTAGCAGATCATAGACCGCTCACGGGTCGAATCGAGTTCCGGCCTCGACGAGCCGTGGGGTTTACCCCCACGGATAAACCCCACGGCTCGTCGGAACTCAGTTTGAACCGCTCGCAGTATAGTTTGTGGATTCGGCTCCGGAAACCTGTAACCGCGTAACAACGCTAAGGTTGATTCACTATGCGTCGCTCGATTCTTGCCCTGTTACTTGTGGTGTCCGGCACGTCTGCCGTCACGGCACAAACGCCCACATTCACGCGCACCGAGGATGTGATTTACGGTCGTAAGTTCGGTGTTGCCCTCACGATGGACGTGTTCACGCCGAAGGAAAAGGCTAACGGCGCCGCCGTGATCTTCTGCGTCAGCGGCGGGTGGGTTTCCTCACACGACGCAGTTAACCCCTTCTTTTATGCGGAATTCCTGAAGCGGGGGTACGTCGTGTTCGCGGTTGTACACGGCTCGCAGCCGAAGTTCACGATCCCAGAAGTGCTGGAGGACATGCACCGGGCGGTGCGGTACATCCGTCACAACGCCACGAAGTACAACGTCGATCCGGAGCGGTTGGGAATCAGCGGTGCGTCGGCGGGCGGGCATCTCTCGTTGATGCAGGGCAATGCCCCGAAGATCGGTGACCCGAAGGCGAAAGACCCGGTCGATCGGCAGTCCTCGAAGATCGGCGCGGTTGCCTGTTTCTTCCCGCCCACGGACTTTTTGAACTACGGCAAGGAAGGCGTCATTGCCCTGGGCGGTGGGCCGCTCACCTCATTCCGCCCGCCCTTTGATTTCCGCGAACGGGACGCCAAGACCAATTCGTGGGGCATCATCACGGATGAAGAAAAACGCAAGGCGATCGGCAAAGAGATTTCCCCGGTCACCCACGTCAGCGCCACGTCCGCACCCGCACTCATCATCCACGGCGACAAGGATAAGCTGGTGCCGATTCAACAAGCCGAACTGGCGGTCGCGGCGTACAGGAAGGTCGGCGTGCCGTGCGAACTGGTTACGAAGGTCGGCGGCGATCACGGCTGGGCGGGGATCGACAAAGACTTAAACCAGTTCGCGGACTGGTTCGACAAATACTTGCCCGCGAAAGCGCAGTCCAGCGCCATCGAACACACCAAAGATGCACCCGACGCCATCAAGAAAGCACTCGCCGCCAAGACCGCCGTGTTGATTGACGTGCGCGAGTTGAAGGAGTGGGATGCGGGCCACCTGCAAGATGCGGCCCTGCTGCCACTGAGCAAAATCAAAGCGGGCACCACAGCCGACGAACTAGCCAAACTGATGCCGAAGGGCAAAGTGGTGTACTTGCACTGCCGTGCCGGTGGCCGCTGCGTCACGGCTGCGGAGATTCTCGTCAAGCAAGGCTACGACGTGCGACCGCTGAAGGACGGCTACGACGACTTGGTGAAGCTCGGTTTCCCGAAGGCGGAAGAGAAATAAACAAAAAGCAATTTTCACCACAGTCGGTATGGAGAAGAATTCAACACGTATGGGAGTTACGCAGTCATGCCGAAATCCAAAACCGATCACGAAAACACGAGAGTACGAAATCACGAAAAAATCCATACGCATCGGGGGTTTATTTCGTGATTTCGTACTCTCGTGTTTTCGTGATCCGCTGCGTTTTTGGATTGGAATCGGCAATCCTACGCCAAACACAGTTGCTCTGCGTAAGTCCTAACGTGTTGGATGGGTCTGGCGAAATTTTCGGGCACGCCTTCAGTACAAGGTTTTCGGGCCTGAAAGGCACGTTCAGGCCCGAAAACCATGAGCGTTCGCCTGCCAAATAAATTTGCCAGACCCCGATTGGATTTGCTCTGTGGCTCTGTCCCTACAGTGGTGAAAATGGCTTTTTAACTTGCACCCCGGTGACGACCGAGAAATGGCGACGTTGAAGAATCGAATTACCGTTGTATCACTGTGTGTTTGGGTTTCGTTTCCTGTTCGAGAACCGCATGGCTACTTTGAAACCGTCCGCCAAACCCATCGACCCCACCCACCCGAAAGATTCGTTCCGGGAAATCATCGAAACGATCGTGTTCGTCGTCGCCCTCGTGTTGATGTTGAAGCTCTTCATTGTGGAAGCGTTCGTCATCCCCACCGGGTCGATGGCGGAGACACTTTACGGCTACCAGAAAATGGCGACGTGCCCCGATTGCGGGCACAACTACCCCGTCAATTGCAGCGATGAAGTGGAACCCCAAAACGGTGCGACGCGGCTCATCACCGGCGCCCGCTGTCCGAACTGCGGGTACCACTGGGAATGGACCGCTGCGGAGCGACCGTCGTACCGCAGTGGCGATCGGGTGTTGGTTCATAAAGCACTCTACAACTTCACGGACCCGAAGCGTGGGGATGTCGTCGTCTTCAAGTTCCCCGTCGATCCGCAGTTGAATCACACCGCCCAAAACTACATCAAACGGCTGTCGGGTCTGGGTGGAGAAACGATCGCCATTTACCGTGGTGACTTGTACGTCTGCAATTCGTTGCAATACCCGGAAGACGCACGAGACTCATTCAACGAACTCCTTTACCCGCGGCCCAAAGCCGAGGATCGGGATCGAATCTGGGAAGGTCCGGAAGTCAACCGGCTGAGTCGCACACAACCCCCGTACATTTCGCTCGGGATCGACTTCACCTATCACAACAAGCCAGCCCCGCTCGCACTCTTTGATGCGAGTCGGCAACGCGGTTTTACGCCCACGGCGGCAGGCGGGTTTGAGTTGATTCGCAAGTCCGATGACATGGCCATGTCAATGCGGCGGATCGTTTACGACAACGAAAACCAATCGCAATTCCTGCAAAAGAAAGGCGTGCCGGCCCGGTGGCAAGCCGAGACCGGGAACTGGAAGAGCGACAAACCGGAGACGCCGAAGGTCTTCACGCACACCGGCGATGACACGAACTGGGTGCGGTACCGGCACCGCATGGCGACCACTCGGGACGACTGGAAACGGGTGGAAGGCGGGTACCAGGAAGGCTTGTTCCCATCCACCCTGATTACCAACTTCCTCGGATACAACTCCTACGAAGAGGGCGGAGAAATGGTCCGCCAAAATAACGGGGATCGGTGGGTCGGCGATCTGATGATTGAATGCGCGGCGAAAGTGTCGGGGCCTTCGGACGAAGTGATCCTGGAACTCTCGAAGGGAATGCACCGTTTCCAAGCACGCTTCGCGGGTGGTCAAGTGAAACTCATCAGCGTCGGGCCGGGCGGGAAGGAACTCGCTTCGCAACCGACCAAGATGACAGCGGGCGGCACTTACGACCTGCGGTTTGCGAATTTTGACAGCCGCCTGCGGGTCTGGGTCAACGGAACCCGGATCGACTTTGGCACCGCCGGCGACGTGCCACCGTGGGACACAACCGGGTACGATCAAGCCCTCGGCGCGATCGCGTCCGCAATCTTTGCACCCACCCCGAGCGAATCCAATGACGGCATGCCGCTGATGAACCTGGGTGCAAAAGGCATTGGCGCAACGGTTCACAATGACATCGCCGCGCCCGCCAGCCTGGGGGCCAAGGGGAACATCGAATTCAGCAAGATCAAGCTCTGGCAGGACACGTTCTTCACCCCTGGCGAAGACTATCGCAGCAACTACCTGAACGCCGCTGACCCCGTTGACACTTATTACGTGCAACCGGGCCACTATCTTTGCTTGGGGGACAACAGCGGGCAAAGCTCCGACAGCCGCAAGTGGGGCCTCGTGCCGGAACGCCTGATGCTGGGCAAGGCCCAGTTCGTGTTTTTCCCCAGAACCCGAATCGGGTTCATCAAGTAGACGCGGGTGGGTTTTCAGGATCTTGGTGATCCCGGCGAACCGGCGAAGTGAGTCGCCTGGGTGATAACCTTCCTGCTGCTTGTGGCAGCCCACCCGACAGCTTACGCAGCCGGTTCGCCGGGATGAAAACTGATGCTCAGTGGTGAAACACACATCCGGGTCCGTTATGCCGAAACCGATCGGATGGGGCTGCTGCATCACGCGAATTACCTTGTTTATTTCGAGCAAGCCCGCACGGAACTGCTCCGGGCGCTGGGCGGCAACTATAAAGACCTCGAAGACCAAGGCTACCTGCTGGTGTTGACTAAAGTGGAAGTGAAGTACCGAAGCCCGGCGTACTACGACGACGTGCTAACAATCCGCACCACAGTGACGCGAACGTCCCCGGTGCGGTTGGAACACAAGTACGAGGTCTTCAACCCGGCTGGCAAGCTCTTGGCCGAAGGCTCGACGACCTTGGCCTGCATCGACAAAGATGGGAAAATCCAAGCGATGCCGAGTTGGCTGAGTGCGGCGAAGTAACGATCAGCCCCGATCACCGGAGACCACCCCGTGCAGCGACTTTGGATTCATAACGTGCTGCCGTTCGTGTTTTGCATGATGCCCATCGCTGCGGCATTGTTGCTGTTCGCGGCGATTCCTCCGGACGCGCGGGCCGATTACCTCGAACGAGTCGCCAAGTCCCAGATCGACTGGCTGATTCTCGCACTCGGCACGCTTTTGTTTACAACCCAAATCATCCTCACGTGGCGGGCGTTGCGGTGGAAAGAAATCAACTTCGACGAGCGCCCGGACAAGTGGCTTGAAAACCTTGCGCAAGCCGCCGAGTGGTTCCCCCTACTCGGGTTGATTGGCACGGTCGCCGCCATCCTGCAAACGTTCGGTTCGTTCAAAGCCGCCACGAACCCGACCCCGCAGCAGATCATCCGCGAGTACGCCCCGGCGATCACCGCGACCGGCAGTGGCCTGTTCATGGCGCTCATGAACATCTTGCCGCAATGGAT
>JAYSXU010000271.1:0-5052 GCA_043716965.1 Fimbriiglobus sp. | reverse complement strand
GCACTTGATGACCTTCCACCCGGCTGGCGGGAAGGGGTCCGCGCAGTCGTTTCATGCGGATGAATGGCTCGATTTCAACATGCGACAGAACGGCCACGTTGCCGAGTTCACTGGGCGGTACGACCAGACGAAAGTAGATTACGACCGCACGCCGATCAAGCCCGTCATCGACGGCGAGCCGATTTACGAAGGCCACCCGGTGTCGTTCAACGCCAAGACGCTCGGCCACTCCACTGCGGCGGACGTCCGCCGGCCGCTGTACTGGGACTTGTTCACCGGGGCGTGCGGCCACACTTACGGGCACCACACCATCTGGCAATTCTGGACGCCGGACAGGACTCCGGTGAACTCGCCGTTGAACCACTGGACCGTTGCCATCGACGACCCCGGCGCGAACCAAATGATCCACGGTCGAAAGCTGATGGAGTCACGCCCCGTGCTGACGCGGATTCCGGACGACACTATAATCTTGACGGACCGCGTGCCCACGTCGGTGCCCGGCGCCGGGACTCGCCGGTTCGTGGCGACCCGCGATGTCGAAGGCACTTATGCAATGGTCTACGTCCCAATCGGTCGGGCGTTCAAAGTAAAAATGTCAACGATCAAAGGGGCCAAAGTCGTGGCGTGGTGGTTCAACCCACGCACCGGCCACGCGGTGTCAATCGGCGAATTCCCCAACACCGGCGAGCGGGAATTCACGCCCCCAAATTCCGGCGAACTGCAAGATTGGGTACTGGTCCTGGACGACGCTGCGAAGAACTACCCGCCACCGGGCCGCGCGAAATAATCACTTGTCCGTGCCACGAAGTGGGCGGCTGGAATCAATGCCGAGTGCCGCAAGGGCGGCAACCACTTGCGTGCAAGCACACACCAAAAACGCCATGTTCCAGCCGACACTCGGGTCGTCAAACCCGAGGCGGATGCGACCCAGGACCATCGGCGCCAAGGCGGCGCCGAAGTTCCCCCACATGTTCGCCCAGCCGATGACCGCGCCCACGTACTTGCCGCCCACGTCCTGCCCGTAGGCCCACACGGGTGCCACGCCCATATCCGTTGCCAACGCCACCAGGCACATCATTAGCGTGACGGCGAGCGGGTCGTGCAGCGCGAGGCACGCCAAGTACGCGCCGCCCACGACCAACCGCGAACCGGCCACCGGCATGGCGCGGCCCCACCGCAGGCCGTACCGCCGCACCAAGCGGTCCGACAGCCACCCGCCGAACAACATCCCGACGATCCCCGCATAGAGCGGGTACGACTGGTACACGGCGCGTTGGCTTTCCGGCGTGTCGAAGACTTCCTTCAAGTAACTCGGGAACTGCGTGATGATGAACACCCAGGCAAAGTTGGCGAGGAACTGCACGAGCGAGTTCAGCCAAAGCGCCCGGCTTTCGACAAAGCCGCGCAGGGGTGGAAACTTGACGCGGGTGGCCACTGTCACCACGTCGTCACCCTGGATCAACTTCGCTTCGGCGGCGTTGACCGCCGGGTGCTGATCGGGGCGGTTGCGAAACCAAAAGTAGAACGCCACGGCGGCGACCATGCCGACCAGCCCGTAAACAAAGAACGGTTGTCGCCAGCCATCGACACTCCCAGCGGCCAACCACACGGTCAGTGGTGGGGCGATGGCCCCGCCGAGACGCCCCCCCACGGCAACTGCCCCGCTGGCAAAGGCTCGTGCCGCAAACGGCGTCCACTTCCGCACAATTCCGGCGGCCAGCGGGTACGCACCGGCTTCAAACATGCCACAACCCAACCGCAACACGAACAGCATGGAGAAGCCGTCTGCCAACCCCATCAACCCGGTACAGCACGACCAGAAAAACAGATACAATGCCAACATCAGTCGTGGCCCGTACCGGTCCCCCAGCCACCCCGCCGGAAGTTGGAACAGCGCATACGCCCAGAAAAACGCCGCCGTCAGATCGTCGAACCGCACCTTTTGCAACGCCGGAGAATCGTCCAGAAGCGGCTTGATTTGCTCGCTCAAAATACTCAGGCAGACGCGATCCACGTACAGCATGATCGCCACGAGCGTGGTGGCGGCGATCATCACGTAGCGGACGCGGGTGGGGCGGGCGGGATTATCCATGATGATGCCGTAGTATAGGGAACGTCACCGATTTCACGTAACCAACCCGGTACCGACGCGATGTTGATCTTCGACGCCCACCTTGATTTGGCCATGAACGCCGTCGATTGGAACCGCGACTTGCGGATGGACCTCGCCGACATTCGCGTTCAAGAGCGGTTGCTCGGGATGAACGATCACGGTCGGCAAACCGGCACGGTGTCGTTTCCGGAGTTGAAGAAAGCCCAAGTCGGCGTCGGTGTCGCCACATTGATTGCCCGACACGAGCAAGCGGTCAGCCACCCACTCGGCATGACATCCCCTGAAGCGTGCTACGCGATGGCCCACGCTCATTTGGCGTATTACCGTGCGATGCAGCGAAGTGGTTGGGTCAAGATGATTCGGACCAAGCAGGAGCTAGCCGCGCACCACGAAGCCTATGAGTTGAACCCGAACGGCTCGCCGTTCGGGTTCATCCTGAGCATGGAATGTGCGGATGCCGTCCTCGACCCGGACAATATTCATGAGTGGCACGACGCCGGGTTGCGGGCGATTGGCATCACCCACTACGGGGCGAACCGTTACGGCGGTGGCACACGCTGTGAGGTCGGATTGGCTGTGGATGCGATCCCGTTGCTGAAGAACATTGAGCAACTTGGTATGGCACTTGATATGACGCACTTGTCCGATAAAGCTTTCTGGCAAGTGACGGAACGGTTCGGCGGGCGGGTGCTGGCGAGCCATCAGAACGCCCGTAAGTTCTGCGACTGGCAGCGACAATTCAGCGACGAGCAATTGAAGTTCGTGATCGAGCGCAACGGTGTCATCGGGATGTCATTCGACGCGATCATGCTGCAACCGGGCTGGGTGCGGGGTGAGACGAAGCCCGTTGTGACAATGGAGCGAATCGTCGATAACATCGAACACGTCTGCCAACTTGCGGGGAACACCAACCACGTCGGAATCGGTAGCGACCTGGACGGCGGGTACGGCTACGAGCAAACCCCCGCCGACGTGAACACCATCGCCGACCTGCAAAAGCTGCCGGAGTTACTGACGAAGCGCAAGTTCGCCGACGGCGACATCGAACGCATCCTGCACGGCAATTGGCTCCGCTTCTTCGGGGAAGTGTTGCCGTAATTACAAGTCAATCGGCGGTCGGAGTGGGTACTTCGACCACGTCACCTTTGACGCGGAACAGCAGCATGTTGCGGCCGTATTGTCGCACGTCCCAGGCGGGTAAGTCCACAAGTTGTTCGACGGGGAAGCCGTCTTCGGCTTGAATCGTCAGGACGGACTCGTCCGGGGCTTTGTCGAGTAGACCAGTCACGAGCTTCATGAACTCGCCGATTTTCTCGGGCTGTAAGTCGGCAAACGGCGGGCTGAGAAACAGGTTCACCGGGCCACTGCCGACCGGCGGCACCCAACGTTCGGCCCAACGGTACACGTCCGCACGCAGGACGCTGGCTTTGTCCGCGACTTTGAACTGCGTGACGTATTTGAAGATGTCGCTGGCTTGTTTCGCGTCTCGTTCAATCAGGTTCGACCGGCTCGCGCCACGGCTAATCGCTTCCAGCCCGACCACGCCCGACCCGGCAAAGATGTCGTAAAAGACTCGTCCCGGAACGGCGTTGCCCAAAATACTGAACAGGGCTTCGCGCACCATTTGGGGCGTGGGTCGCATACCGGGGTGAACTAGTACCGTCACCTTGCGGCCTTTCAGGGAACCGGCGACGATTCGCAAGTCGGATTTTTCAGCTTTTTCCAGCGTCATCGAACGGTCCGTCAAACTGGGAGTGATTTTCATCTTGATATGATAGCAGCCGATCCGGTGGGGTTCGCCTTTTTCACAAACTCAGGCTCGCTTCAATCCCACTTCTTCACTCAAACTCGTAACAACACGGTAAGATGTCGAGTAGCGTTTCTCGCACGGATTTCTCAGTCGGGAGTGTGCCGTGTTACCGTTCGTCGGGCACACCAAGCCGGTCCGGTGCGTCGCGTTCTCGCCGGACGGGCGGGTACTCGTCTCCGGCGCGGACGACGGCCGGTTGCTGATTTGGGACCGCCTTTCGGCGGACGTGAAGCACAGCATTTCGGTCGGGTATCAGTCGGTAAAAGCCGTCGCCTGTCACCCGGACAACAAGCGGTTTGCCGCCGGTTGGCGCTATTATCCGCTTAACGTCCTCGGGACGCCGGACCGACTCCGATTTTGGATGCTGGAGACCGGCAAGCCCGCGCACATCGAGCACCCCGAGGGGAGCCAATTCTGGCAACGAATGACGGGCGGCGAAGTGCAAGAAATCGAAATCATCAATAGCGAAGGGATTCTCGCGCTCTATTTTCTACCGGACGGCAAGCGGGTGCTGATTCATACCCATGAAGCGGCGCAATACCCGCCGATTCTTTACACCCGGACGTTTCTGCGGGTCCAGCTCTTTCAAATCCTGCCCGCCGAGCCACTCAAAACGTGGCTCGATCGGCGGGCCGGAGTCAGGGCGGTGTCACTCGCACAGGATGGCGAAACCGTCGCGGTTGCCACGGGCGAGTTCGTCCGCGTCGGGCAACTGGATGCGGCACGGGTCTCGCCCGGTTACCGGACTTCGGGTGAAGTTCGATCGCTGTCATTGTGTCCAGATGGCACGACGTTGGCCGGGTGCTGGGGCAATCGAGTCACCGTGTGGGACACGTCCGACGGCAGCGAAGTGCGGGAGTTCGAGGGCCACACCGCCAAAGTCGAAGCGGTCGCCTACTCCCCGGACGGCGCAACCATCGCCTCCGCCAGTCTGGACGGCTCCGTCATGTTGTGGGAACCCGACACCGGCAGCGTCCGTGTTCGGTACGACTGGGGACTCGGTCCGGTCCACGCCCTCGCCTTCGCGCCGGACGGCCTAACGCTCGCAGTGGCCGGGGACGGCGGGCTGGTTCTGTTTGATCTGGAATAAGTGAGTGCCGTTGACGCAGGCGGTGTGGTTCTCCACAAT
>JAYSXU010000028.1:0-6500 GCA_043716965.1 Fimbriiglobus sp. | reverse complement strand
GGGCAAGCCCTCGCGCGACATTCGGCTCGCCACACAAGCCGGGGTGTGCCTCCGAGACGTCTTCAAATTGGCCATTGCCCGTGTTCCGGAGGAGTTGGTTTCGCTCGGCATACGGACGCCAAAATTCCGGCACGGGTTCGGTCCCAGGCAGTGTCGTGCCCCGGTGAACTCTGCCGTTGACAAAGGCAATGTCGGGCCAGCCGTCTCGGTCGAAATCCGCTGCCACCGTCCCGAAGCCGGTACCCCGCCACTTCGTCCGAACGACCTGAGATCTCTGGGTGTAATCGCGGAAAAACCCCACCGGCCCTTGGTGCCAAAGCGTGTGCGTCTCGTTCCCAAGGTGTGTCACGAAGATGTCGGTCAGCCCGTCCCCGTCGTAGTCCGCCACGGCGATCCCCATGTTCGCAAACGGCAGCCCGTTGTCTGTCAACGCGATCCCTCGGGACATCGCCTCGTTTTTGAACGTGCCGTCTTTTTGGTTCACCCACAGGTGGTTGGGTGTGCCGTCGTTGGTGATAAAGAAATCGGGCCACCCATCGCCGGTCAGGTCCGCGGCGTACACCCCCAGCCCTGGTGCCGTCTTAGTGGCAAGCCCCGCTTTGACGGTCACGTCCTCGAACCGGACTGGCTTACCGTCGCCCGGACCCAAGTTCCGAAATAGTCGAGGGATGGTTCCGGGAAAGGTCCGAGGGCCGCAGAAGTCCCGGCTACCGTTGGCGGACGTGCAGGGCCAGGAGCGGTCGTAGTCGAGATAATTGACAATGAGCAGATCGAGTCGGCCGTCCCGATCGTAGTCGGCGAAGACGGCGGAAGCCCCCCATTGCGGGTTGACAATACCGGCCTCAGTCGTGATGTCCCGAAACTTCCCGCCCCCCTCGTTTCGCAGCAATCGAGCGCCCAAGTATTGGGTAATGATAACATCCGGCTTACCGTCGTTGTCAATATCGCCGATCGCAACACCGATGTTGTAGCCGTCAAAATCGAGGCCACTTCCGACCGAGGCGTCCCGGAACTTTCCGTCGGCCGTCTGCAAAAATAATTTGTTGCCGACCCCCGTGTTCGGGCCAGCGCCTTGCAGTAAGAGAATGTCAAGCCGTCCGTCGCCGTCCGCATCGAAAAAAGCCGCGCCGCCGTACATGGATTGCGGCATGAAGTAGTTGCCGGTGGGACCACAATCGTGCGTGAAATTCAGCCCGACCGCATTAGTCACGTCCTCGAACCAATCGGGAGCAGTCGGAGAACTCGGGCTCGAAGGCGGAGAAGGCGGAGGCGTGCGGTTACACCCGATTGACCCAATGGCCAGTGTGGTCGCTACTGCGAGAACGGCGATGAGGGTGCGAGACAGCATCAGAAAGGGGTCCGGGAATGGCGATCGGGCGATGGATCGGTGAAAAAACAGGGCCGGCCGCGAGGTGGCGGCCGGCCCTGTCTGTGACTACATTTTGCAGAAGCCGGAGATTACTTACTTGCTTGTAATGTCGAGCTTAAATTCGTTGGTGGCTCCCGCTTCAACAACTCGTATCTGCTTGCTGGCTTGGCTCCAATCCGCTGGGATGTACTCAATCATGGTCGGGTCGTAGTCAGCCGGAGGCTGTCCCATCCCCCCCCCACTCTTCATCTTTTCAGTGTATCCGGCGACCTGGGCCTGAGCGTCTGCGGAGAGCTTCGGCGCGTTCCCTTTCTTCTTCGCGGAAACCGAAATTTTGTTCGAGCCGATCATCGCTTGCCCGTCGAACTTGCCACCAACAATGTTCATTGTTGTGGGCGGGCGACCTTCTACTGAGAAGGTGATTTCACCCTTACTCACTGGTTGACCGTCGAAAGTGACTGTGCCCGAAACGTTGGCGTATTTCGGCTTATCTTCACCTTGACAGCCGATGAGAGCATAGAAGGCGATCGCAATTAGAAAAAGTCCGCAAGGACGGTTCATGGGTGTCCACACGTGGGGAAAATGTGAAAGGAAATTGGCGGATCGGCCGTTGAGCCGATCCGCCACCAATTCTGCTACGTGACATGGGCATCGCGAATTAATCGAGGGTGAAGACGCCACCATCGTCACGGGTCGCGTAACGAGCCAGGACAAGAAGGTCGGTTGAATCACGGAGGAACCTGACCGACCCGTCGCCAGCCAGTGTGTTCACGCCACCCGTGTGTGCTGCGATGAGCGGAACGTTTGCTCCTTCGCTGTTCCACCGGGATGGGTACACACCGACGTTCGCCGTTGCAGGCCGCCACCCGGTCTTCTGGTTGATCCGGTAACGAATCGTGACGAAGGTTTGGCCGCGAGCGTCCATGTCCCTTTTTCCTTCCTGCAGGTTATCGCCGTTGCGACCACTGCCCGGGTGGCCACGAAAGATACCGCTTGCTGTGTTCGTCATCGCGTACTCGTCGCCACGGACTTGTGGAGCAGTTGGGCTGGCTTGAGAGAACATCCAATCGGCTTGTTCGCTCAACATCATGGTGTTGCTAGTCCCGTCTGTGATCCCGAGCATCGTAACCCGACTGAACGCCGGACAGATGATCCCGCCCCAGGCCGTGATGCCGAAGTCGCTCGACCAACTTGAGGCGTCTGTGTTCCGAGTTTCGCGGAACACACCAGCCGCGTCGAGCCGATCAACTGCTCCGGCGATCGCCACGTAGCTGTTGCGTGTAACTTGAATGTTGCCAGGCACATTACTGCCGTTGTTGATCAGCGGTGCGCGCGGGTCGCTCGGGCAGCGATAGGTTGGAATAACCGCGTTGGCGGCCAGACTCACGTTGTTCTTGGCTGAGCTACCCACTTGGCTGGCGTTGTCGGTCCAGCCAGAGTCGCCATTGAACGTCAACCTGTTGTAGATCGAACCTTGTTCGATGTACGGCATGATGTAGACCGCCCAGTTGGTGCCTTCCCCTGCCAGCCACCCAGTTGCGGGCTTGCTGGACAGAGGGGAGCCGTCTTGCGACCCAGCAGTTGGCATGAAGCCGGCCACATCGTGGTAGCCGTGAATGGCCAGCCCGAGTTGCTTCAAGTTGTTGCTGCATTTCGCACGAGCAGCCGCCTCGCGGACCTTCTGAACTGCCGGGAGTAACAGGCCGATCAGGATCGCGATAATCGCGATCACGACTAGTAGCTCGATGAGCGTAAAACCAGTCCGAAACCTTTTCATAAATGCCCCACATTAAGGAGAGAAGACATGAGGGTAGAGAAAACCCTATTTTCACCTTAAACAATCGCCAGTAGTAAAACAAGTGGTAATTCGGAAAAAAGTGTAAACTCTCGGTGAAACTCACCGGCGTCGTACCGCACTGCCGGAATTCAGTTTTGCTAGGGCTTCGATTGCTCGGTAATCCCCAGGGAGTGCGAGTTCGGCGGCGCGACTGAGTGACGCTAACGCGGCGACTTTTTGACCACTGTCGGCAAGTGCCTCCCCCAGCGACAAGTGCCCTTCGCCCGCTTCCGGACGAAGTTCGACGAACCGTCGTAACAAGTTCAGCCCCTCGTCTTGGCGCCCGAGAAACCGATGCAGTGCGGTCCCTTTCAGCAAAATCCCTTTGCCAAAATTCGGGTTAATCTTCAACGTTTTGTCGAACCAACTCACCGACTCCAGGAACTCTTTCTTGGCGGCCTCGGCGCGCTTTTCCGCCCACAACTGCTCGCCAATCTGGAAATGAATCAGCCCGAATTGATAATTCGCCGTCAGGTTTTTGGGGTCGGCCTGGATCGCGATGGCGAGCAGGTCAAGCGCCCCCTTCCGGTCGCCCATCGTCGCCCGCGCTTCGGCAAGTCCCAAGAACGGTCGCGGGTCCGTTTTGTCTGCAGTCAGTGGGCGAAGCAGGCTTTCGGCTTCAGCCGGACGCCCCGATCTCAGTAGCCGTGCCGCCTCGTCCAACCGACCGCCACGGCTGTAGTCTCGCCCTGGAATCGTGTCTAAAAGTGGGTCCGGCCATGCCCCCACGGGGGTTTCCTCAGCCCGCTTTGCCAACAATTCCGCGTAAGATTGTCGTCCCAGGTGTCGGCAAATCTCGGCCCGTATCAGCAACACGTGTCGGGCTGCCAGTGGCTGATCTTCGATCCCACTGAGGTGCTCGGAAGCCTGCCGGTAGTCGCCCGCCGCTACGGCGATCCGGGCAGCGACCAAGCGGTTTCGGGGGGACGCCGATGGCTCCCGGCCGACCGCCGCACGCGCGTCATCAATGCGACCAACCGCCAGAAGTGCCTCGGCCAGCCGGGTCCGTACCCGATCCCGATTGTCCTCGGTCGTCTTGCACTTGATGGCTCGCTGAAACCAAACTGACGCCCCATCGGGGTCGTTGTCTGCCAGATGCACGCCCAATAAGTAAGGCCATCGGTAGTCGAGTGGATCAAGGTCGGCGGCAATCCGTAAGCACTCATCGGCCTCCGAATGCTGGCGATAGGCGCGAAGTGTGATCCCGTACTCGCCCCAATTCGCCGCCGATTTCGGGTTGCCTTCAACCGACCGGGCCGCCCCGAAAAGATCCATCTGAACTTCGCGTTCCGCAGTCGGTCCAAGCTGTGGTCGCGGCACCTCCGGGGCCGAAGTCCGCTGAATCCGCCAACCAATGCTACTGGCCACGAGAACCGCAGCGACAAGCATCGCTATTGTCACCCGCCTATCTGACAATAGAAATCGCATCGGCGAGACCTCTTGGAGTGTTCGACTTAACGGAAGTTGAAAGTGAATTGAACGACGACATCCGCACTGTGAGTCTAGGCATGATCGTATCAAAAATTTGCTGTCCTGCTGCATTTTGGCGAAAGCCAGGACTGACCGCCCCCACAGTTATTAGGGATCACGTGACACGCCAGTTATTGACATGGCCAACAAGATAGACAAACTGGACCCATTACATAAACTGACGAAACAATCTTGGAGAATCATACGATGAGCGCGACTGAAACGACAACAGATACCCCGGCCCCGGCAGAGACCCCCGCAGTCACCCTGACGCTGGCCGAACAAGTGCGAAAAATTCTGCACGACGCGGCGTCGCCGCTGGCGTTCAAGGACATCTCGAAACGGATCGCCAAGTTTTACCCGAAGGGCACCAAGAAAGCCCCAAAACCTGCGCCGCCGTCCGACGCTGAGATTCAAGCCGAGTTGGAGCTTCCTGGCGTATCTGTTTACCCCGCACCCAAACCGGACGGGATGCCAAAGTATTGGCATAAGCCGCCACTCGACGTGCAAGTTTTGAAGCTGTTCGAGCAATCAGGCAAGAAGAAGCTTGCCGACGTGATGACTGGCCTGGATGACACTCCCGCATCGAAACTCGTGATTGCCGCCATCAAGAAACTGGTCACCGACGGCAAACTGTTCGTACACGGTAAGGGAAAAGAGGTCGAGTACGCGACGTTTGAACAACCACCGCCACTGACGGCAACCGAGAAGATGGAGGCAACGGTTCACGCGAAGGTCGCGGCTTTAGGTGACGAAGTCGTTGCGGAAGCCAAACTTGGCAAGCCGCCCGCCAAACAAGGGGCTGAAGTAGCCGAAGCCTTTGAACAACTTTTGAAGCAACTGGTCGCGGAGAAAAAGCTCTTCGCCTACGCCGGTGGCAAATACAGCCGAAAAGAACCGAAGCGGATTGAGTGGTACGAAACGCCCGCTCACAAAAAATCGTTCGAGGCACTACTCAAAGCCACGAATAAAGTCATGGACTCGGACGGGGTGACAGTCGATCAGGTGTTCGCCGCACTCCGGGCAAAACTGGCACAGTCCCCGCCCGCCGCCAAGCCGGTACTCAAGCTCCACGAACCGTCTGTTGATACGCACCCACCAGAAGTACCTCCCCACGATCTGCGAACCGTGCTGAAGCAGGCGTATGACCACCTGTGCCAGTTCGTGGATCATAGGTTGGTTGAACTCCGCGCGGTCTACCATCAAGCCGTGAAAACGCACCCGGAGCTAACCGCCGGCGAGTTCCACCGCACGCTTTGGGAAATGCACACGGAACGGATTCTCGAATTGCACGTGCTCAATGAAGTCAAAAAAGCACTCGAACCCAACTTGGCCATCGAACGCGACCATCACCTGTACTACTACATGATTTGGAAGTGATTCGATGCCGTCCCCCGACAAGAATTTGGCCCATCTCGAAGTGTACCGCGAGTTTAAGCGGAAGATGTCGCTGTCGCAGCCCGACGCGAACGTCTCCCCGTTTGACGACCGCATCTCGACCAGCGGCACGACGGACGGCGACGTGGCGGACATCCATCTGGAAGTCCGCCGCCGAATTCGGGATATTATTTCGGACGTGCGCGACGGGAAAAAGAAACCGCAGGTGATTCTGCTTTCGGGGGCAGCAGGGACTGGCAAGACGCACTTGCTGAAAACGTTCCAGACCGCCGAATCCATGCACGAATTGGGGCACATTTTCGTTGGAGGTTCCAATCACTGGACGATCGGTGATTTCCAGGCCCGGTTACTCGACTGGGTCGTTGAAGCACTGACGGCACCAAGCCCGACTGGTGACCTGCCAGCAAACGATCCGTCATTGCCAGC
>JAYSXU010000270.1:0-5056 GCA_043716965.1 Fimbriiglobus sp. | reverse complement strand
GGGGCTGGCTACGGCTTGGCTTGGGGAGCAAGGGGGATGACACTACGGTTAGTGCCACTTCCGGAAGTGTTGGTACCGACGCCTGCTTGGGAGTCGGTTCGAGTATCGGCCGCGTTGGGGCTGTCAGAAGTTTGGGGGCTGGCATTGCTAGGGAACCCTCGGGCGTCAAGTTGCAACGACTCCAAGTCTAACAGAAGTCGGATGCGTTGTTGCTCATATCTGATAAAACTTCCGGCCAGTTGGTCGCGTGCGGAGAGGAGTTGGTCGAGCGCGCGGAGTTTTCGCAGCGTCGCATCTCCCGCATTTCCTGCTTGAGCTTGGTTCGGTGCGGTCAGAAGTAACTGCTCGTTTTCGAGCTGTCGCGCTGCCGCAATCAGTGATTGGCGCGCAATTTCAAAGCTGATTCGCTGGAGCCGCAACGACCGAATGTCGGAGCGGATTTGTTGTTCAATCTGGTCCGACAACTGCATGTAATTCCGCCGCGTGCGTTGATACGTAATCAGGCTCGCGCGGTACTGGTTACGCTCCGCGAGGCGGTTCAGAGGGCTATCAAACTGAATCCCTACACTGAACCGACTGGCATCATTCGAGAACGCAAGCGGGTTCTTGGTGTTCGGGTCGCTAATCATGTTGGCGTTGGCGATGAGGTTGAAGTCGGCTTTCAACTGGTTGGCCGCGATTGAGACTTTGCGCCACGAATCGGTGACTTGAGCCAAGCGATTCTGCAAATCGAGCCGGTTCTCTTTCGCTGCCGCAACGGCAGCGACTTCTTCGACTTCCACCTCGGGCAAGTGGATCAAATAAATCCGCGCCTGGGTTTGGGCCGCAATCGCGGTATCGACGACGCCGTTGAGCTTTGTCGTTTCCGCCGTGAGCGTCTTCCAAGCGGCTTCACGGGTCGCTTCGGTGAGGCTGTCTTTCTGTTGGGTCAGGCGGGCTTTCAGGTCGGCCAGCAGCTTGCGTTGCGGTTCCATCGCCTCGGCTTGCTGGACGAAGGCGGCACGGGTGCGGTCCTTCTGTTCGGCATCATCCGTCGGTTTCGCGGGGCGATCGAGATCGGCTTTCCACTTCTTCAAGTCGGCTTCTGCCATCGCCAATGCCGGTTCGACTTTGCCAGACAGTTCGAGCAACTGGGTGTAGTTTTCCCGCAAACTTGCCAGGGCTGGTGGTACTCCCAACTCGGCGTTACGTTCGCGGCCAAACACGACGACCGCGTCTTGGACTTTTTCTATTTCCGGGGCAATCAGTATGAACTGTTCCAGGAAGGTATCATCCAGCTCAATCTTCACACGCGGTGGCAACCCGAGTTGCAGCTTGTAGTTGTCGAGGGCTTCTTGCAGACTGATTTCCGCATTGATGACCGACTGCCGCGCGGAGAGGAGTCCCTGGAAAATCGTGTCCACTTCCACGGGGCTTTTCTTGTTGCCTTTCAACAACTCTAAGCTGAGCTTGTAGTTCTCTTCCTGGCTCTTCAAGTTGGCACGGGCGTTGCGAACACTCTGCTGGATCAACAATAAGCTGAGGTACCCGCCGCCCTCGACCGCCGTGTTCGCCCAGAACAGCTTGCGGAAGCGGGCATAATCCCGCACTGCGTACAAGGTGTCCCGCTCCGCTTGCGTCAGGCTTTCGAGCCGCACCTTTCGCCCGAAGTTGCGTAGCAATGGCTGAACCAGTGAGACGGCAAAGTTCCCCGACACACGCGACGTGCCCCCCGAGAATTCCCAGACGTAGCTGTTCGCAAAATCAACCAACAACTGCCCACCGGCTGCCAAGTTGCGGTTGAACCCCAACGTACTCGTCGTGTCAAGGGTGTCCGATTGGGTCGGCGCACCGCCGGTACCCATGCGGGTGAAGGTCGTGTTGTTGCGACCAAACCACCGCGAATCAAACTCGAAGTGGTTCAGGGTCAGTGACAGTGCCGTGAGGTAGACGTTCTCCAAGCTGGATTGGTAATCGCGGCTGTTCATCAACGCGATTTCGACGGCTTTGTCCTGCGTCAACTTCAACGTGCCTGACTCGTCAAACACCAGAGCCTGTTCCCAACCGACTGGTTCAACTCGATCCGTATAGCCGTCCTTCTCCCAATCCTTCGCACCGAGGAATTTTCCAGGGTGTGCCATGAACCCGGCCGCTGCCGGGTCGTCGGGTGGTTTCGGGGGGGCGTCGGGATTAAACGGATCGGCGAGACGGGACATCGGCGCCGGTTCGACCTGGGTGCGGCCAATAGCATAAGCGGGCGAAACCACGCGCTGCGCGATGATGGGGTACGCCTCCCGGTCCGCCGATTGCCGATAGTGGCTACGTGAACAGGACGCCAACAGCACCGTCAAAAAAACGAACCAGCCTATTCGCACAACTTCCCCCAAGCTGCGGCGCCGTCGCAATGACATCATGTGTGTTGGGCGCCCATACCCGAACGCGAGACTTGAACGCAAGTCCAGTCGATACAATCTGAATGAGAATGACGCACACGGTCGGCTTGACGACAGGGAATGCCGGGCGTATTGATCGCCCAAATCTTCTCGTTCCTAAACCTGAGTGCGAAATGCCGATTCGCTCCTTGAGACTAATTGTCTCGCTCGCCACACTCTATTTCATGACGCCATCACAAGCTCACGCGCAAGCTCCCAGCGAGACGAGTAAAACGCCCCCGCCGGTCGTGCAGCCCACGGAACAGCAAGTCGAAACGGCCGCCGCGAAAAAGCCCGATGCCGAGAGTAAGCCCGACGAAAAGCCGCCGTGGTATAGCGTGCATGGACAGGCCACGGTCGTGTCCCAAGGCAACGGCCTGTTCCGCTCGCCGTATGCCGGCCCGCTCAGTTTGCAATCGCGTGTGAACTACCGCACCACGGAAACCACCACGCTATTTCTGGCCGCACGACCGTGGGAAGGCACAGAGATCATTTTCAACCCAGAAGTTTCCGGCGGGGTCGGGGTGAGTGGCTCAGCCGGGGTAGCCGGGTTTCCCAACGGGGAAGCGACTCGGGTGGGTGCGCCATCGCCGACGCCATACTTCGCCCGCTTGTTGTGGAAACAAACGATCGGCTTAGGTGGCGAGCAAGAAACAATCGAGGATGGTGCGAACCTCATAGCTGGGAAACGGGACATTGATCGCATCACGATTCGGGTCGGGAAAATGGCGGCCACCGATTCGTTCGATGAGAACCTCTACAGTCACGACCCACGAACGCAGTTCATGAACTGGTCGCTGATGTTCAACGGCGCCTGGGACTACCCCGCCAACGTGCGCGGCTACACCTACGGTGGGTCCATCGAGTTGAACCGCAAGACGTGGGCGTTTCGGTACGGCCTGTTCGCGGAACCGTTCGAGGCCAACGGCGCGATGATCGACCCGCACATCTTGCGGGCGAACGGGCACGTATGGGAACTGGAGGAACGCTACACTATCGGCGAAAAAGCCGGGAAACTTCGGTTCCTCGCGTACTTAAACAACGCCCGGATGGGCGACTACCGGGCCGCGATTGCCGCGATGCCGACGCACCCGGACATCACCACCGTCCGCGATTACAGCATCAAGTACGGCTTCGGGTTGAACTGGGAACAAGCGATCACGGACGATGTCGGTGTTTTCGCGCGGGCGGGGTGGAACGACGGCAAAACCGAATCCTGGGCGTTCACCGAAATCGACCGCACCGTCAGTGGTGGCGTACTCATCAAAGGAACCCGTTGGCAACGTCCGAACGACACGGTCGGTGTGGCAGTCGTAATCAACGGGCTGTCCGGCCCACACCGAGATTACCTGGCAGCCGGTGGCATCGGCTTCATCATTGGCGACGGGCGGTTGAATTACGCACCGGAGCAGATCGTTGAACTGTTCTACAACTTGAAGCTAGCCCCCGCTGCCACCCTCGGCCTTGGGTTCCAAGGCATCAACAACCCCGCCTATAACCAAGACCGTGGCCCCGCCGCGCTAGGTGCGGTTCGATTGCATTACGAGTTTTAATTCACTTCACTTGATGTCAAGACTGAGCTTTTCTGAACAACTTTTTGCAGTTTCTAGCCGACTTTCATCGAGAATCCTTTACACCGGCAATAAATAATGTATCGTCTGTACCGCCCCTACCGCTTGTAGCGGTATTCTTGTTCTCTTTTCTGGAGATTGTGATGTTACCCCGTCTGTTTGGTCTGGTTGCTGTCATGGCGGCAATGTTTTACACGCCTACGCCTGCTCGTGCGGATTTCATGAGGTTCACCGCGAACCTATCGGGATTGTTTGAATCCCCGCAGAATGCTTCGCCTGGGACTGGGTTCACGATTGTCAATTTTGACACGTCTGCCCACACGATGCGTGTCCAGGTGACCTTCAGTGGATTGCTTGGAACTACGACCGCATCGCACATCCACAGTGCGACAGCAGTGGCGGGAACTGGGACGGTCGGAGTTGCCACCGAACTACCGTCGTTCACGGGCTTCCCACTTGGCGTGACCAGCGGAACCTATGACAACACGTTTAACACAGCGTTGACCTCGTTCTACAACCCGAGTTTTTTGACCAACAACGGCGGTACCGCAGCGAGTGCCGAGACGGCATTTTTTGCCGGCATGATGCAAGGAAAAGCGTACCTGAACATCCATTCAACGTCGTTCCCAGGAGGCGAAATCCGTGGCTTCTTGCAAGCGTCGCCAGTGCCAACGCCCCCAGGCCTAATTCTTCTGAGTAGCGGTGCATTGATGATGATGCTTCTGTCGAGCAGGCTTCGCATGGTTCGTCGGCGATTGGGGAACGTGTAACTTGTCTGTGCCCCTGCCGCTTTCTCCCGAAAGTGTCCGGGGCAGTTCACTTCACTTGCGCCGTTTTGAGCATCTCGGCGGCTTCTTTGCGGGTCGTTTCAGACCGGGCTTCGCCGCGTAGCATGATGGCCAATTCTTCAACGCGGTCGGTTTGCTTGACGAGGTGCGTAATCGTGGTCGCGGTCCGTTTGCCAGCGGTTTGTTTGCGGATCGTCCAGTGATGGGTGGCGAAGCAGGCGACTTGCGGCAAGTGGGTCACGCACAACACCTGATGCGATTGCCCCAGCATCGCTAACTTTTGCCC
>JAYSXU010000269.1:0-1721 GCA_043716965.1 Fimbriiglobus sp. | reverse complement strand
AACTTCACCGGACAAACTTACGAGGAGTATCAAGGGTACGGCTGGTCCCGCGCGGTACACCCGGAGGACGCGCAACCGACGATTGACGAGTGGAATCTTGCCGTTGCCGCGAAAAGAACCTTTGTGTTCGAGCACCGCGTTCGGCGGCACGACGGGGAATGGCGGTTGTGCTCGATTCGTGCGGTCCCCCTGCTGAACGACGGTGGAAAAGTCCGCGAGTGGGTCGGCATCCACACCGACATCACCGAGGCCAAACTGACCGTCGAACGGGAGCGACAGTTGTTGGCCGATACTGCGGTCGCCAACGCCAAGTTCCGGACGTTCTTCGACCAAGGGGCGCTGTTCGCCGGCATGATGAGCTTGGACGGCAACCTGATTGAAGTCAACCGCTTGGCGTGGGAGGGGTGCGGGTACACCCGTGAGCAGTGCGTCGGCAAGCCGTTTTGGGACGGCCCGTGGTGGCATCCGTCCGTCGAACTCGTGGATCAAATCCGCACCGCCTGCGACCGGGCTGCCGCGGGAGAATCGTTCCGGGCGGAGTTGCCGTACTTCGTGGCAGACGGCAGCGAGCGGGTGACCGACTTCATTCTCCTGCCGATCAAAAACGAATCGGGCCGGGTTCAATTCCTGGCCCCGACCGGGACCGACATTACGGAGCGGAAGCGGCTGGAAAACGACTTGCGACATCTCGCGGCAGACCTCTCCGAGGCCGGCCGCCGCAAGGACGAGTTCTTGGCGACGCTGGCCCACGAACTCCGCAACCCGCTCGTGCCGATCCGCAACGGGTTGCAAATCTTGCAGACGCCCGAGAATACCCCGATTCAGGCCGAAAAAGTGCTCGCCATGATGGTGCGACAGTTGACCCAGATGGTACGGTTGGTCGATGACTTGCTCGACGTGAGTCGCATTTCGCGTGGCAAAGTGGAACTTCGCAAAGAACGAATTGACTTGGCAACGGTGGTGCAAAATGCCGTCGAAACCAGCCTGCCGCTCATCGAACAACAAGGCCACACGCTGACCGTGACATTGCCGTCGGTCCCGGTCTATCTCGACGCCGACGCCACCCGGTTGGCCCAAGTTTTTTTGAACTTACTCAACAACGCCGCCAAGTACAACGATAAAGGCGGCCAAATTTGGTTGACGGCTGAACAGCAACGCGAGGAAGTGATTGTGTCCGTGAAGGACACCGGGATCGGCATATCGGCGGCACACTTGCCACGGATTTTCGAGATGTTCACCCAGGTCTCGACGGCGTTAGAAAAGTCACAGGGCGGGCTGGGGATCGGGTTGTCGTTGGTCAAGGGTTTGGTCGAACTGCAAGGCGGCACGATCGAAGCCCGTAGCGACGGACCGGGCAAGGGGAGTGAGTTTATCGTGCGGTTGCCGACCTCGACCTCGACCATGACCACGTTGCTATTACCCTCGGTGAATGGAACCGGCACGGTTGAACCGGCGTCCCACCCGAAGTGTCGCATCCTGGTGGTCGATGACAACGAAGACGCCACGGTGAGCTTGGCAATGATGTTAGAGATCATCGGCCACGAGGTTTGCACGGCACACGACGGGGAGGCCGGCGTGAACCTCGCCAAGAAGTACCAGCCCGACATCATCCTGATGGACCTCGGGATGCCCCGGATGAACGGCTACGAGGCCGCCCGGCACATCCGCCAAGAAACCTGGGGCACGCGAATCATCCTGGTCGCCTTAACCGGGTGGGGTGC
>JAYSXU010000268.1:0-5061 GCA_043716965.1 Fimbriiglobus sp. | reverse complement strand
CGACGAGATCGGGAAAATCCGCTCCACGCCTTCGCCTTGAACTAGCCGGCGGACGGTGACGTTTTCACGGATACCCGCCCCGCTTCGGGCGATCACGTCCCCTTCAAACAATTGGATCCGCTCTTTGGCACCGTCCAACAGTTTCTGGTGGATGATGATCGTGTCGCCGACTTGAAAGTCGGGCACGTCGGTGCGGACGTGTTTCGATTCGACGGCTTGGATCAGTTTGTTTTGCATAAGACTATGACCTTTCCGGGTGTCCCGGTTCGGGTCACCGCTAAATACTCGACCGGCCCGAATGTCGGATCACGGTTCGCCCTGGTGGGTAGTGAGGGGTTCTGGGTTTATTCTGGCTTAGCACTATTTCTTGGACTACTTCTTGCACTACGGATGCGGGATTGTTCGCTACGCCACTTCGCAATCAGTTGGTGATTTCCGTTCAACAACACGTCCGGAACTTCCAGCCCCCGGTACACCCGTGGTCGGGTGAACTGCGGGTATTCAATGCGTCCGGGGATGGTGTGGCTCTCGTCCACCGCACTTTCTTCATCGCCCAGCACGCCCGGTATCAGGCGGATCACCGTGTCAATCACCACCATCGCAGGGACTTCACCGCCGTTGCACACAAAGTCGCCGATTGATAACTCGATCGGGTCCAACAATTGCTGAATCCGATCGTCAAACCCTTCGTAGCGGCCACATAGCAAAATCAGTCTTGGGTACGTTGCCAGTTCCGCGACTACTTGTTGGGTCAGCCGTCGCCCGGCGGGGGTGAGCATTACAACCCGCACTGGCTCTTCGGCTTTGCTCCGGACGTCCTCAACGCAATCGAGGACTGGTTCCGGCATCAGCACCATTCCGGGTCCGCCGCCGAAGGGGCGGTCGTCAACCCGTTGGTGTTTATCCTTCGCCCAGTCACGGATGTTCCAGGTGTGAATTTGTACGAGGTTCGCCTGTATGGCGAGCTTCAACAAACTCTGGGTAAAGTACCCCTGAAACAAATCCGGGAACAGCGTCAAAACATCAAACCGGATGGCTCGAACGGGTTTGCAAATTCCGTCCGGGACGGTGTCGCCGGACATATTTCACTGGCCCTTATGATCCGGGTTACGCCTTGGCTTTATCGGCAGCAGCCTTGTCGGCGTTCGCTTTGTCGGAGGCAATTTGCGTGGCTTTTTCGAGGGCCTTTTTAGTTTCGAGTTCCTCGAAGTGCGTCATGTACTTGTTCAGTAACACTTGCACCTTGTGCGAGGACTTCGCGCCGACACTTTGCCAGTGTTTGATGCGGCTGGGGAGCAGGTTAATTTGCTCCTCTTGCTTCTGCGCGTGCGGGTCGTACTTGCCCAATTCTTCGATCGCCCGCCCGTCCCGTGGCTGACGTTTATCAATCGCAACAATCCGGTAATAGTGCCGATGCGTCCGGCCCATCTGCTTCATACGAATAACAACAGCCACGTCCAAACCCTCTGCGCGAATCGGCAACAATCCCGTTAATGTAGCAGCCACCGAAAATAACGGCTACGGGGAACGGACGGAAAATCGGCGGGTGACAGTTGAAGGAAGAGTTTTACCCCAGAGGCACAGAGCCACAGATATCCTTAAGGACTTGTGTTGGTTTTCTCTGTGGCTCTGTGCCTCTGGGGTAAAAAGTTGCTTTTCAGAGGCCTTGAGAAATGAGTTTGCGAACCTGCACGCCGGGCCGTGTGTCCGGGTGGGATTCGTCACTCTTGGAGTTTACCATGATTCGACCGACCACGTCCGCTGACACTGCTGCGATTCTGGCCCTGGCTGTTTCAGCCGGGTTGTTCCCGGAGGACGCGACCGAGGAGGTTACGGGGGTGTTGGCAGGCTCGCTTGATGGCAGTCTGGGGGCGGACCATTGTTGGGTCACGGACGACGACGGCGGGCCGGTGGGGGTGGCGTACTTCGCACCGGAGCGGATGACCGACGGGACATAGAACTTGTACATGATCGCCGTCCGCCCTGACCGCCAGCGCCAGGGCCGCGGCGCCGCCCTGGTCCGCTACGTCGAAGAAACGTTGATGGCCCGCGGCGCACGGGTACTCCTGGTCGAGACATCCGGGCTAGAAAGCTTCGAGCGGACGCGGGCGTTTTACCGGACGTGCGGGTACGACGAAGAAGCCCGTATCCGCGACTTCTACAAGGCCGGCGACGATAAAATCGTCTTCCGCAAGGCACTGGCTGTTGGTTGAAGGTAGCATCTCCAGTAGTAATTCTCTCAGTTCAATTCAACCGTAAGAGGGCAACCGGATGACACGGCGGCATCAGCGTTGGGCGGCGACCGTTTTCATCGTCTTGGTCGGTGCCGTCGCGGTCGCGGCGTACCATTTCGGATACGCCAAGCAACGTATGCTGATGTTCGGCTGGTTCGCTCCGTTTCTCGTAACACTGTACGCGGCAGGGGTCAACGTGTGGACCGGCGGCCCGTTCGATTGGGACAACGATCGCGCCATTGAGGAGCGCAACGCGGGCCGCTGAAAGTGGCGAGTAAGACAACTCCACTCTCCATACCCACACTCATACTTTCCGCCGCCAAAAGCGGACCACGCCCCAGCCGATGCCGCCGACCGCGACCCAACCCCAATACCCTGGCACCATTCGCATCGTCCAGGGGCCTGCCAATATCATGACGGTGGTCATTGCGGTTCCCCAGGCTGTTAGCCAGAGGAAATCCGGACAGTAACGCGGCAGATCACGCAATACCAAGCCAACGACCCACACCCCCGGCGCGACGAACGGCACGAACCAGCGGACCGAGCAACACATCCCAGACATGTTCGTGGACATCGCGGCATAGAGCAACCACCCGCCGCCGCAAAACATCAGGACAAACGCAACTGCGGGTCGGGTCGCGGGACTGCCACGTCCCAGCAACCACGCCCCGCCGGGTGTCAGTAGCAGCGGCAGGTTGTGGAGCAGGAACCCCTTGTTCCCGAAGAGCATTTCGGCAGCGTAAACGAAGAACCACCCGAGTGGGTGTTTGAACCCCCCTGTGGCAATGTCTGCGGTGAACGGTGAGCCGGGCCACGCAAGGTATTCCGGCACCGCGTTCATCGGCCCGATCGTCCCGCCGATGGCGTAGTTCAACACATGATGTATCGCCACAAACGGCAGCATTCCCAAAATAACGAAGCAGAGCGGCGTGATTCGCCGAATTTGGTAGACGCAATACACCAGTGTCGCCAGCACCAGAATCGGCCCGAGACCGAGATCGACGGTGTAACCAAACCCGGTCAACAACCCGATCGTCACGTACCGCAACGCTGAACTATACCGCGAGCAGTTCAAACTGAGTTCCGACGAGCCGTGGGGTTCACCCCCACGGGGTGCGTAAACCGTGGGGGTCAACCCCACGGCTCGTGAAAGACGGTCGCATTTCGCCAACGCCAAACACAACGCGGATGTCACGCCCAACAGCACGATGTGTGAGTTCACTTGCTGGCTATAAACCGGCGCGACGGTGGCGAACATCAACGCAACCGGCAGTGCCAACGACCACCAACGGGTTAGCCCGATCGCAATCCCAAGCCGCCAAATGCAGGCCACCGCGACAACGAACGCCAACCCGGAACTCAGCACCGTTTGCAAGTAACAGAACCAATCCGGGCGTTGCGCTGCCGTGGGTCCGCCGGCCAATAACCAGAGGCGATGTGGCACTGCCATCAGCAAGGTTAGTACCGGGGATTTGTCGGAATAAAAGTGCTTGTCGATCAGCAACTTGTCCAGCGTGCCGAGCGTGTGTAAATCGAGCCGATCAAGCGGGTATGGGGATGGTCGCCCCGCTTCGATAGGTGGAACCTTCACAAAGATAGAATCGTCGATCACGAACGAACCACGTTCGCTGAGCATCTCCACCGACGCAAGCCGACTGCCATCGTTCCACCCGCCCGCGTGCGACTTCGCCCCTAACACCGCGATCAACGTGGCAATCGCAATCAACAGCCAGCCGAGTTTTCCAAAGTGCCTATCTGGAATCGGTTGCTGCGACATGGATCACTCGGCACGAACTGGTGGGAATCGCTTCAACCAGTGAATTACAGCGGAACAAGACACTGCTGCAATCCCGAATTGGGCTTCCGGACGAGTGAGGCAGTCGATTACTATCTCACGGCAAGTTTCACCAGGACACGGATGTTGTCATGCACTGGCTGCTGATTGGCTACATGTTTTTGTTCATCCACCGGCCGTTTGAAGTCTGGCCGATGCTGGGCGACCTGCGCATCGAGCGGGTGTACATGCTCGCCACAATCGTGGCGTGGGTGGTGTACTCCGGCAAGCGGTGGCTGCCGAACGCCCAGCACATCGCCTATGCCGGGTTCGCCACGGCGGTACTGGCGGCGTGGGTGATGAGTCCGTGGATGGATCGAACACAACCGCTTGTCGAAGACTACTTCAAAATCCTCGTGTTCTACGGGCTGCTGGTCACCACGGTTCACGATGAAAAGGCGTTGAAGAAAATCGTCATCGGCTTCATCGCGGTCATGGGAATTTACCTCGCCCACTCGTTCCGCGAGTACACCAATGGTCGCCACGTTTACCGGATGGGCATCGCCCGGTTGATCGGCGTCGATTCGACGATGGGCGACCCGAACAGCTTTGGCGCGAGCATTGTGTTTGCGTTGCCGTTCGTCGCGGCGTTGTGGCGAACGGGCATCGGCGGGCTGTACGGCAAGTTTGCACTGAGCGGATACGGGGCGTTGTCGGTGTTGTGCATTCTGCTGACCGGGTCGCGGTCATCGCTGTTGGGGTTAATCGCCTGGGCCACCATTCTCATTCTGGGCAACCGGCGACGTTGGCTGTTCCTTGGTTTGGTTGGGGCAGCGGCTCCGGTGGCATTCATCGCATTACCGGAATCGTTGCAGACGCGGTTTGAAACGATCATCAACCCCGATGTTGGCCCCGCGAACGCTAAAGAGTCCGGCGAGGGGCGAGTCATCGGGTTGTTGACCGGCCTCGATCTCTGGGCGGCGAACCCACTTAGCGGCGTTGGCCCTGGTGCCTGGCGACCGGCTACGCACAGCGGTGTGGAATCGCACAACC
>JAYSXU010000267.1:0-5064 GCA_043716965.1 Fimbriiglobus sp. | reverse complement strand
AGGCCCCGGTCATGAAGTACAACCGCCAACTGATGATGGCGATCCTGTGGGATCGGATGCCCTATTTGAGCGAGGTCATCAACACCGAGGTGATCTCGCTGGACAAGGCGGTCGAAGCGTACGCAATCTTCGACGAGGGTCGCCGAAGAAGTTCGTCATCGACCCGCACGGCTCGATCCGCAAGTAGGTGGCCGTCGCCGTATAACTCGTGGCTGTCTCAAGGGCGACCGGAAACAAAGGCCGCCGACTCTCGGTTTTCGAGCAGGAGGCTTCTTTGTTTCCGGTCGCTCTGAGTGTCGTCGCGGCCGTCCTGCGGGCGTTCCTCGGCCGGTTCATGACGGACGTGTTCCGGGTGCGGGCCGATCGCCTCGGTCGAGGCGGTCGCCATCGTCCTCCTGTTGGGACTGCTCGCGGTGCAAGAGGAGCCGCGCCGAACCAGGCGCTGCAGCAGACGGCAGGACATGATCCGTTTCCGCCGATCCTCCTCACGCCAACGCCGTCAACGGGCCGTAGCCCACGACAGTGGATTCGTTCACGGGGTAGCAGTCGAGGTATTCGCGGATCGTGGTTAGGGTGATCGCGTCGAAGCGGGCCATTTCTTGGTCCACGTCGGAGTATTCGGCGTTGTACATCCATGACCCGGCGATCGACCGCATCCGGCCCATCGGGCGTTCGTTGTACCGCACAATCCGCGACGCGATTTTGTTCTTGGCTTGGCTCAGTTCTTCCTCGGTGATGCCGTTTTTTTGCACCTCGTTCAATATCTTCCTCACGATGCCAAGGTTGTCGGACGCGGCTTCCGGATCGCACGAGAATGTTGCCACGGCAATCCCACAGCCTTGGCTTTGGTCGGTGGTGAACCCGGCGGATTCCACCAGACCCGGATCGACCAACTCCCAATAAATCCGGCTACCGGTTTCATCCCCGATCGCCATCGCCAACGTTGAGGCGGCATACCGCAACGGTGATTCCGCCGGTGGTCCGGGGTTGATGACGAGGACATGCTGTTGCGTAGCGTTCGCCTTCGCAACGGTGTGAACGCCGCCCTTCCCGCGTGCTTCATGAATCGAATCACGCTTCGCAGAAGTGTTCGACCACGTCGCACAAGCGGCTTCAATCAGCCGCACGTACTCCACCCAGTCGAAATTGCCCGCCACCACAGCCAGGATGTTGCTGGCCACATAGCGGCGATCGAAGTAGCCCTGCATCTGGTCGCGTGACAAGGCCGTGATGCTGGCCGTCGTGCCGAGGATGGAGTTGCCGAGCGGGTGCTTGCCGAAGTAGATCTGCTTGGCGTGATCCCAGGCCATTGAGCCGGGCGAATCCTCGTACATCTTGATCTCTTCGAGGATGACTTGCTTCTCAGTGGTGAAGTCTTCCAGGCGGAGGCTGGGGCGAAGAATGTCCGCCAAAATATCAACGGCGTTGCTAAGGTACTCCGGCAACACCGCCGCGTAGTAGACCGTATTTTCTTCACTGGTGTAAGCGTTGTACGACGCCCCGATGCGATCGAAATCGAGGTTGACTTCGAGGGCGGTCCGACGGGGCGTGCCCTTGAACATCATGTGTTCAAGAAAATGCGACACACCCGACTCTGTACCGACTTCATCGCGGGCGCCAGTCTGCACGAAGAACCCGACGGCAATCGACCGCGATGTCGGAATCGTTTCGCCAATGAGTTGAAGCCCGTTCGGCAAGCGATGTGTGTGAAACGGCATACGTGGTGATCCTTTCGGGGATCGGGTTTCGGGTTTCGGGTTTCGGGGATCGGAACCCCGAACGCCCACGGACGATCGTCCGTGGGCTTTGCGCTACCTGCCCTCACTCTGGCAGTCGCAGCGCTTCCGGCCCGAGCGTGACTACAGTCAAATCCATCACCGGGAACCGTTCGAGGTACGCCAAGATTTGGCTAGTTGTCAGCCGATTGATCGCCGCTTGCACTTCGTCCACGGTTCGCACCCTGCGCAAGTAGAACCAGTCGGTTGCCATCGAACTGGCCCGCGAACTGGTCGATTCTTGTGACATGACGAGTGAGGTTTTCAAGCTGGCTTTCAGACGGTCGAGTTCTTCCACCGTGACGCCGTCTTTCAATCGTCGCAGTTCGCCGACGGTCACGTCCAACGTTTCTTGTGCCCGATCGGCACGAGTGCCGGCATAGCAAATCATCGCCCCGCGATCCTTCACCGTGTCGTGGCTGGCGTACACGGAGTAACACAGCCCGCGTTTCTCACGTACTTCCGTAAAGAGGCGAGAACTCATGCCGCCCGAAAGCACGCCGACGGCCCCCCGTGCAGCGTAGTAATCCGGGTCGGTGAACGACGCGCTGGGGAACGCGAGCGCGATTTGTGTCTGTTGCGTGTCTTTCAACAGGTGGGTGGAGAGCGGTGTGTGGGATTCAATCACAGGTTCCGGTTCGTCTCGACCGGCCCAATCGCCGAACAGTTCGCCGACTTGTTGCTGAAGTGCCGGCCAATCAATCGCCCCGGCCACGGAGAGAATCGCCCCACGCGCCTGAAAGCGGTTGCGGTAGTGAGCCTTCACGTCAGTCGTCTGAATCGCCTGAATGCCCTCGGTCGTGCCGTACCGATTGCGGTTGAGCGGCGAGGGGTAGTAGCGTGACTTCAGTTCCAGGATTACTTTTTCTTGCGGCGAGTCTTCGAGACCAAGGATGTCTTGGAGCAGCAAATCTTGAACCGCTGCCAACTCGTCTTCGGGCAAATGGGGGCGGCGGATGATGTCCGCATAAATCGCCAGTGCCGCCGGGACGTTCCGCGCCAACGTGCCTGCCGACAAAACGACATTGAACGACCCCACGCTCTCGCTGCGATCGGTTCCGAGATTGTCGAGTGCCAACGAAAGTTGCTTGCTGTCTCGTTCCCCGGCACCACGGGTCAACATCTCCGCGAGGACCGACGACATGCCTAACTTCGTGGGCGAATCGTAGGTGAACCCCGACGGAATGAGAAAGTAAAACGTCGCCGACCGAACGTGATCGAGACGTTCCGCCAGCAGGGTCAGGCCGTTCGGATAAGTGTGTTGGAAAAGCTGTTGTTGGGCCACTGGGGACAATGTCCTTCTGCTTGATCTACGGGGTGGGCGGATCAAATCCCCATGCCGACCGGGCTGGGTTGCGCTTGCACCACCATTTTATAGAGGGTGCGAAAACTTCGGAAGCCGTGCTTGCGATAAAGTTTCACCGCCGCCGTGTTTTGCGCTGTGACTTCAAGATACGCCCGACGCATCCCAACGGCTTGGAACCCGTGCAACGCTTTCAACAATAATGCCTCGCCAAGACCCAAACCCCGGTAGGCAGGAACCACCCCGATATTCTGGATTGCCCCCCACCGTGATGAATCGGTTAAGCCTTGAACCGTCCCGACGCAACAGTCCGAATTCGCCACCAGCCACGTCGCCTGGGGGCAAAATCCATCGTGTTCCGTGATGGCACGCATCAACTCTTGGCAGCCGGATTTGTGCCCCAAGTTGGGGAACAGTTGGCAGTCGAGTTCCTGCTCGAAGCTCGCACACTTCGCATCCGCGTGAAGTTCGCGCAAGCTGTCCTCCCACAGCAGCCAATAAAATCCGTCCGGCAATTGTGGTGTTGCCAACGGCCCACGCAAATCCAAGTCCATACGAAAGCGTTTCAAATAGTACGGAGGCACTGTCATAACCCGCCAACCGAGAGTGTTGATATTGGATGCTATTCAGCGATGCACCTTAAAGGCAACAAAATATCCCAACAAAAACAGAACGGTGAGTGCGAAGAATAAGGACAACGCCAGTAGGCCGACAATCCACCACGGCAACCGAACCCCACTTTGCGGTAAGACACGCTCGATGAGGGATTCCGAATTCTCGTTGCTTGGTGAACGAGTCGCTAACCAACGAGCTTCCACGTCTCGCAACACGGCAGCGGGTCTGTTCCAAGGCGGGTTGTTCGGAGAGAGTGAGACCGAATCGGCCCAGGGTTCCAAATGTTGCACAACCTCCGCAGCAGACATCGGGCGCTGGTCCGGTCGCTTCGCCAGGAACCATTGCACGAGGCGTGAAAACTCGGCGGGGATCGTCGGGTTCATCGTCGTCAAATCGGGTGGGTACTTGGTTCGATGCGCCCGGATTTTGTCCTGCGCTGTTTTTTCGGGAAACGGCGCTGTGCCGGTCAGTGCAAAATAAAGGCTGCAACCCAGCGAGTAAAGGTCCGCATTCGGACCGACCCGTGAAGCGTCCTGAGCTTGCTCGGGTGCCAGATAATCCATCGTGCCGACCGTGTACCCTTTGCCGCCAATAATCGTCGGATCCGTGGGCGGCGTTTCACCTCGTATAAGCGCGAAGCCGAAGTCAAGAAGTTTCGCCCGCCCGTCCGGTGCCACAATCACATTCCCCGGCTTCAAGTCCCGGTGTACAAATCCTGCGTTGTGGAACTGATGCAAACCACTCGCCACGTCGCAAAAGATCCTCGCGGCTTGGCCGATGGGCAGCGTGCCGTTTTCGACAACCAGTTGCCGCACCGTCTTGCCGGTGAGGTATTCGAGTGCGAGGTAATGAACGCCCGACTCCAATCCCGAATCGAGCGTCCGCATCAGGTGCGGGTGGACCGGCAACTGATTGCTGATGTCGATCTCCCGTTGAAACCGTGTCAGCATCCGGGGAACTTCTTTGGCCCGCTTCGGTGGTAATATCTTGAACGCAACGAGCTTTCGCTCGGCACCCGCCTGCGTTCGCCCGCCATCGGCCAAATAGACACTTCCCATGCCGCCCCGTGCGATCGGGTAAAGCAGCCGGTACGGACCCACTCGCAACCCTTGCCAGTTGCCACGGGCCAAAGATTGTGCTTGAAATTGCGTTAATTCCTGGCGTTCGACCAGAAAATTCAGGAAGTCCGAGGGTTGCGAGTTCGGCAGGGCTTGGGCCGTTGCCAAGAGCTTTTCAAGCATGCCCAAATCGAACAACCGACTGCGAACGAGGTTCCGGAACACGTCGGTCGCGGTCGGCAACCTGCAAAACCTCTCACTGAGATAACTGTTTTGTTAGCCCGACGCGCCAGCGAGGGGTCCGGCCAACCCC
>JAYSXU010000266.1:0-5086 GCA_043716965.1 Fimbriiglobus sp. | reverse complement strand
CGCAATTGGCCGAAAGTGTTCGTCGTCTCGATTCGTTTGCAAAGTCCTCGATATCAGACCCTGACGTCTTGCGAGTAATCGGCCGTGCATACTTTTTCAACGCACGTAGCTTTCAACGGCTGGGGCGAACTTTCGAATGGGCCGAGACTGACCGCAAGGCAATTGCTATTCGTCGTAAAGTTTGCGAGTTGAAGTCCAAAGACTTCGATTCCTGGGATGCACTGGCCTATTCATTGGGATTCTTGGCCAACGCACTGTTCCCGTACGGTGGGCAGGAGGGGGAGGACGCTTATACCGAAGCGGTCAAAATCTGGGATGATTTGGAAGATCGTCATTCCAAGGCTTTCGTTACCCACGTCAACCGCGCCCTCGCGTTAGATCGACTCGCATACTACCAGACCGAAAATGACCAACTTGAACTGGCAGAGAAGATATTGGGTCGCGCAGCCCAGCACCTTCTGCTCGCACAAGAGAAAGAGCCGAAAGCAGATAACCTTCAAACAGCACAAATCGGTCATTCTTTCCAGACGGCTCGGTTACGGGCCAAACAAGGCGACCACGTAGGTTGCCGTGAAAACGTCACTGAGCTGATCAAGGCCGGAGGTCGTCAGAAAATGGCCAATTTCGATGCAGCCGTCCTGTTATGCTGGTGCTCGAAGATTGCTGAAGAGGATTTGAAACTCACCCCGGAAGAACGAACCAAGCTATCCCTCCAGTTTTCAAAAGAAGCTGTCGAACGCTTGTGGATTTCAATCGAAGCTGGCTACGACAACTCGACCGCGATTGAATCAAACTCTCTATTGGGTCGGCTATCGGAACGAGCCGACTTTCAGGGTGTCATGAAACAACTGAAGTCCAGAAAGTAGCGAGCTTGCTTCGCAACACGAATCATCTGCTGCCGGTCATATCTTTGGGGGAGTCGATTCACCCGTTCTTTCCAAATTGATTCGATCGGATTCGCCGTGACACCGCGAGGACAGAACACTGTCTTCGGGATGACCGGGCATGAGTAATGGTTCTGTTCCCGACTTGTTCTGCCTGACCGCACCAATGGCGTTGAGTTCTGGTCCTTGGAGAAGGATGCCTCCTTTTGCATGGACCCTGAACTTTAACCCGGAGGTGCTTTATGGCACGCTCAGTGCCGGACTCGGCATGGATTCCCGCCCTCGCAAATGTGGGGGTGGTTATCGCCGACCCGACCACGTTCGTCAGCACCCTTTCGTCGATTTCCGACGAGAAAGTGATTCGGACGATTGTCCGCCTCACGCTGACAGAACACGTCCCCGTTTCCTTTGACCGACCCGTTGCCGCGTTGATTCAAACCAACGCCGCTTGGGAGAAAGCGCTCAACGACGAACTCGATGCCGACCGCATCGAGTTCTGGTCGTGGGTGCTGAAAATCAAGCCAGTCAAAGTGAACTAATGTTGTCAGAAGGCTTTGTGGGGCCTTCAACCAAGGAAGCACCTGCCCGGTCTTCCCCACTCGATTCCCACGTCCCGCATTTCCACCGCACACCTCCCCGCATATTCGCTGCGATCCTTGGGCCGTCCCCGCGTTCTCTTTATGGAGAGTCGTCGGTCATCCCATTCCGCTAGTTCGAGAACACATGCTTCCATTCTTTTCGTATCTCCGGGACAAGGCACGCGAAGCCGTGCTGGCTGGCGTCCAAGACGCCTTGGATCAAATCGACCCGGTTCTCACGAACCGCACGCCGGTGCTTTCAACGCCGAGCATCGCTGCCAGTCCGGTGCCTCAACTCAATGCCGCCGAAAGCGTCGCGAGTCCACATCCGACGGAAGCACCACCAGTGACTTCCCCTCCAGCGGCACCACAAACCAGCGGCGGGCTTCAAGAACGTCTCGCTCAAGCAACGAACTCAATTGGCTTGAACAACACGGCCATCAATCCGCCAAAACCGTCCAGTCCGAAACGGGGCCGAGGGCGACCAGGGGAAGGAAATGAGTCATGACGCTCACCACTCGTGACCTCGAAATCCTTCACGCGCTGTGTCGAGCCGTTCGGCTCTTTGCCTGGGACCAAATTCGAACGTGGTGGCCGTCCGGGGCCGGTCAAAGACTGGCTCTTCGTCGTTTGGCACTCCTCATTCGCTTTGGATTGCTACGCCGCTACCGCGTTCATGCCCGCCCCGTGCCGTGGCCCAACCGGGCGGCCGTTGCTTGGAGTCCCGGACAACCGGTGCCCGACATGTTCGCCGTGGCCCACGTTTTGAGAAGCCGGTGGAATCGTCCGCCGCAAACGACCACCGTCTACGTCGCCACCAAGCGGGCCGCACACCTACTTGGCGGTGTTGCACGCGGACAGGTGGGCACGCCCTATCAGGCGTCCCACGACCTGGGTGTTTCCGCCGTTTACTTGCACTATTTGCGACATCGACCTGAAGACGTCATCGCCTGGGTCGGGGAAGACTTGGGTGGCAGAGCCCTACGCGGAAATAAACGCCCCGACGCGGTCGTGCTCGACCCCGTTCGACGACGCCATTTCGCCGTCGAGTTCGGTGCGGGCTATCCGCCCGCCCGACTCCTTGATTTTCACCGGCACTGTGAACGATACAGCCTGAACTACGAAGTGTGGTGACGCGATGGACGATTCGAGCCGAGAGGCAATCCTGGCCCGCATTCTTCGCTTTGGTCTGACGACCGCAGACGACGTTCACCGCCACCTTTGCCCCGAGGTGAGCTTGAATGCCGTTCGCAAGATGCTTGCGAAGCTCGTCTCAAGCGGTTGGCTCAACGCCTACCCGCTTCCCGAGCGGGACAAGTATTTCGTCGCCGGCAAAAAGGCCGTTCTGGAGCACGCGCTCGATTCGAGAAAGTCCGTCGCGTTTGGACCGCTCGCACTGCCGACTCGCATCGGCGTGTTGCTGTATTGCAGTCGTCACCCGGTCATCAAGCCCAGTGCCGACGAGTTCAAACGTCAATTCACGGACCTGTGCCGACCGGGCCTCTCGGTCACGAATTACATCTACGAGACCGGGGCACGGTTACGAATCGGCTGGCTGCTCGTAGACCACGGCACGGAACCGAAGAAAGTCGTCTCCAAAATCCGCAGCGTCGTTCGTGACCGCAAGGAATTGCCTGCCTTCAGGGCGGCCATGCTCAAGGAAGAGTTCTTCATCGCAGTACTGGCTCCTTCCGACGGACGGTGCGAACACTTGCGGCGGGTCTATGCCCGTCAACCGCTCCGGCTCATCGATGTGCGGTTCGTCCCGATTCCGGAACTTCTCCCCCTCCTCGTCACCGAAGGCTGATCGTGTATCCCGATTGGAACCCTGCCCCGGACCCACTTCAGCCGCGACACCTGCCGACCGGGAGCGAATCGGCCGATTGGTGCGAACTCAGCGAACGGGTGGATGAACTTCCCAGGCGGAAGGCAACGCTAATGTCGATTCGCTATTTGGCGAATCTGAACCTGCTCGGGGCTTTCGTCGGTGTGTTCCCACGGTACGCAAGCGGAACCGACTGGTCCGACATGCGGGTCATTTGGCTCATGGTCTTGGCCGCGAAACTCGCCATTTGCTTCGGGCACTTTCTGGCGGGGTTCCACCTTCTTCGCTACTGGCTAATCCTCACCGCCATTTGGATTTTGCTCGGTGGCGTTCTCGGTCTGCAAACCGAAGCACCTGAGGCCCGCACCGGCTATCTGTTTCTCTTTCCAATCGCCGTCGGGTTTGCGAGTTGGCTGGCGTTTCTCGTCGCAACGCAGTTTGCCTATTACGCGGCTGCAAACCTCAACAACGAATGGTTCGTCTCCGACGCATGGCGCTGCGACTGGAACGCCTTTGCCGACGGCCGACGCCCACACCACCGGGTGGAGCTCCCGGTGATGCCCCGAGCCGTCGTGGCCATCGCCGCCGCAATGCTCATCGGCGGGATCTTCAACGAGTGGACTGGATTTGGAGCGGTTTGGTTCCTTCTGGCCTTACTCCTGATCGCCCCCGTGTTTTGGCCAAGGGGCACCGACCCCATCGAGTGCCTTGGCGCGGGATGGCGAGCGTGGGAAGTCTTCCTCACCTATGAACGCAAACCGTGCCTTGCGCCGGGAGCGTTTCGGTTCCCGACACGCTGGCTCCGGCCTCACGCCAGACGAGTCCTCGCGTTGTTCACCCCGATCGTGCTCGCGTCCGTTTCCGTCGGCACGATGTTGCCTGCGAAGTGGCCTCAACCCGCTTCAGCTTCGTTTATCGAACGTGCTTCCGGCCCGCACCAAACGGTTGCCTCAGCGCCGATGACCCGCGTCGAACTGGATCATTACGACCGCATAGCCTTCCGTGGGGAGCAAGAGGCGTATCTCTCGTTCATCCGCCGTCGCCGGGGCAACGAAGCCGAGCAGTTTCGTGTCGAGCAAAAAAATTACACCAGAACCGTTCTCACCACGGGGGTGACATGCGTTCTGATTCCGCCAGCCGTGGTGTTCGGAACTCTGGTGTTCCTTTTCGGCCCGGCACTCGCTGCTTACCGCCGCAATCTCGATGGGAGTCCGCAATCGTGAGTCGAGTATCCAGCTATCGAAATTGGGACCGCCGCGTGGACCGCATCCTGCATTCCCGAAACGACCTCGAACGTCGTCACCTCTACTTGGGTAAAAGCAAAGGTTTCGACTACCCGCTCTACCTCGACCGCAAGTTGCTGAACATGCACGGTTGGGTTCACGGCGGCAGCGGTTCTCGTAAGACTTCGCTGAGCTTTGCAAGTCTCATCACCCAACTCATCGCCGGGGAAAGCCCCCGGCGGCTCGACTGGCTGAAGTCGCAAGGCCTTGATGCCGGTGAGCGAAGTTCCGTCGTCGTGCTCGACTTGAAAGGGGATCGGTCCCTGCTGTGGAACTGTTATCTGGAGGCCCAGTCGGCGGGCATTCCCTTCAAAGTCTTCACAAACGTCGTCGGGCAATCCAGCCACGTCTTCAACCCGCTTTCCGTCGAACACTTGGCGGCACTGACCACGACCAACCAGCGTTGTCAGACGATCCTTCAGGCCCTCTCGGCAGAATACGGCCAGGGATACGGGCAATCGTTCTACTCGGCGATGAACGAGATCGTGCTCCTTCAATACCTGCTCAAGTTCGGAA
>JAYSXU010000265.1:0-5089 GCA_043716965.1 Fimbriiglobus sp. | reverse complement strand
TGCAACGAAAGCGCGCGCCCGGCAGGCTTTGCGTGCTGACCTTGCCGCTGCGCGCCACGGTGAGCTCGACATTGAATTCACCGGTTCGAGACCGACGGGGAGCAGAAGCGCAACCAGATCGACAGCGTCCCGTCGCTGAACGTGGGCGACAACACCGTCATCACCCATGCGATCCTGGACAAGGATTGCCGGATCGGGTCCAACGTCACGATCCTGAACCAAGCGAAGCGCATGGAGTATGACGAGCCGAGCGGCCTGTGGCACATCCGCGACGGCATCGTCTGCGTCCCCCGCGGCGCCGTCATTCCGAACGGCACCGTGATTTAAGTTGGTACGCTACGGCTGTCCTAAGCAGGTGGGCGGCCCGAAAGTTCGTGAAAACTGTATACAACACTGGCGATCTTTAGATTTCAGCGGTTGCGGCTCTCGACCCCGAACCGGGTTCGATAAATCCGGCGGACCACCTCGCCCAGGTCGCCCGACGATTTCATTCCCCCGGTAGGCGTAGACCAATCGGGTGGACGAGCCGTCCCGATTCTTGCGGCGGTGGCAAACGAGTCGCACAGTCGCGTTGACCCGGTTCGCGGCCCCGCGCGGCTCGTGATCGTCACCGTGGCGTGCGTGCCGGCCCGATCCCAGGCGGTCTTAAACCGGCGGCGGTGTTCGACCTCGACGTCGGCCCGCAGTGTGGTCTCGCCGACGGGCCAGACGAACCGCTGGGCGATGTGTGTGATCGAGCGACGCCATGAGCGACGCCATGAGTGACGCCATGAGCCTGAAGACGCGGACGATCATGTCGGTCGTGAACCGGGCGTTTCCGGCACTTTCACCAGGGTTAGCCCGAACAGATCCACCACTTCGCGGAGCGTAAAGTCACTGTATGCCATCGTCAGTCTCTAATAGTGAGCCATCGTGTAATGCTGACGCGACTAGCACGCCATCCGCTCCGAGATTTTCTAACCGGCCAATGTCGTCCCAATTCCGCACGCCGCCGCCGACGATTAGCTTAACGTGTTTCGGTAAACGCTCGCGCACTTCGGCACAGTATTGTTCCGCACCGGGGCCGTTGCGTTCCCCGACGCTCGCCAGGTCCAACAGAATGACCGCACCGGCGCCGGATAAGCACCAACCGGCGTAAGCCATTTGTGCGACAGCACGCGGCTGGGTCACGTTGTACTCATGCCACTGTTCCCAGTTTCCGAGTAAGTCGCCGTTCATCAGGTCCACGGAAAACACGCAGCGGCCTTCGTAGTCTTGGCCCATGCCAGCGACTTCGGGGTCTTCAAGTGTTTCCGACCCTAGCACCGGGTGTATCCGCAAGTGGTGCGGTAGCCGATCAAAATCCGCGACGGTCCGCACACCGCAATCGACCAAGAGTTGACAGTCGAATTCATCCGCAACATCGTGTATGGATTGGAAGTGATTGCCGGTGCCGGTGATCGCGTCCAAGTCCGCAATATATAGCATTCGCTCCGTGGCAAACGGCAACAGGCTTGCCGAAACTGATCGCAGATCGGTTGCGGACGTTAATCGGCTTTGGATGGGGCGGTACTGGGTCCGGCGTCCGCCGATGGCTCGCACGACAACGCCGCCCATCACGTCAATGACCGGGATGATCTTCATTACGTACCCATCAGGCTTGGCATACGGGGTGCCAAAGTCGAGGAAAATCTCGGAATGATTCCGAGAAGCATTTGACGATATCCGGCACCGCCGCTAAACTGATAAGCTTCCGCCCCAGAAACCGTGTCGTGGGCGTATTTTAGTCGTTGCAGTCTCTCGTGGCCGCGCAATCAGCGTTGGTCGTGGGAAAAGGAGTATGTGTGGCTCTCGTCGATGTTAAAGACCTTCTCGATGCCGGCGTTCACTATGGCCACCGCGCCAGCCGCTGGAATCCCAAGATGCGGCCGTACATTTACGGCAAGCGTAACCTCATTCACATCATTGACTTGCGCGAAACCGTTCGCGGTCTGCTGCGGTCGTACCGCTACCTGACTCAAGTGGTGTCGCGCGGCCAACTGGTTCTCTTTGTTGGGACCAAACGTCAAGCCAAAGAAATTATCGAACGTGAATCGTGCCGGTGCGGAATGCCTTACGTCTCCGAACGGTGGCTAGGTGGAACTCTCACGAACTTCAAAACCATTCGCGCGCGGCTGAACCGCCTGCGGGAATTGGAGTCGAAGTGGCTTGCGGAAGGGGAAAACCCGGCCCGCCACGACATGCAAGCTTACATTCAGTCCATGACGACCGACGCGGGCAAGCTCGACCTGAGCAAGGCGCCGGAAACCGCTGCGATCCGCTTCGTGAAGTCGAAGAAGGAAGTGTCGGCGTTGAACCGCGAGTTGCTCAAAATTCGCCGCAACTTGCAGGGCATCCGCGACATGAACCGCCTGCCGGACGCCCTCGTCATCGTCGATCCGAAGCGCGAACACATTGCGATTAAAGAAGCCCGTCGAATGGGTGTCACAACCGTGGCCCTCATTGACACGGACAGCGATCCGGACCCCGTGGACTTGCCGATTCCGGGCAACGACGACAGCATTCGCTCCATCGAAGTGATCCTGGCGAAGCTGGCCGAAGCGGTTCTCGAAGGCGTGGCCTCGTTGCCGCCGGAGCAGAAGTCGCAGATCAAGCCTCGGACGCCGCCCGCTAGCAACCGCTTGCCGTCGGTACACATGAACGCAGTCCCAACACCACCTGCGCCCGCCGCCGCCGCAACCGATGGCCCGACAGAGGCTCCGGTGTCGAACCCGCCGGCCGCGCCGGCTGTCGCTCCGTAGGCAAGTTTCCCCGATCCGATAACGGGTTTCTCGGCCATGTTGGTAGGGAAATCGCTAGAAAAGTTAGCACGACACTGGAAACTTTGGAGACGAGATGAGTACGATTTCTGCCGCCGCGGTGAACGAACTTCGCAAGAAAACCGACCTGCCGTTGATGGACTGCAAGTCGGCGTTGACCGAAGCCGCTGGCGACATGGAGAAGGCGATCGAAATCCTTCGGCTGCGCAATGCCAAAGTTGGCATCAAGCGTGAAGGCAATGAGACCGCCGAAGGCCGCATTGGGATTTTCGTTGATAACACCGCTGCCATCGGCGGCATCGTCGAGATGCGCTGTGAATCAGCGCCGTCAGCGAAGAGCGATCACTACATCGCCTTGGCGGCTGCCATCGCCAAGCATGTGGCCCACCACGATGCTGCCGACGTTCCGGCGTTGCTGGCCCAGCCGTTCGGCAAAGGCACCGTGAAAGAACGGGTTGACGAAGTCGTCGGCCTGATCCGTGAAAAGATGATTGTTCAACGCTTCGCCCGGCTGACGGGTGGGGTGTTCGGGCAGTACATCCATCACGATGGCACGGTCGGTGTGCTACTTCATTGCACCGGCACCGGCGGCAACGATGAGGCACTGCGTGACATTTGCGCACACATCGCGGCCCTCAACCCGCAGTTTGTGAACTCAACGGAAATTCCGGCTGAAACCATCGCCAAGGAGAAAGACTTGGCGATGAAGATGATTCTGGAAGACCCGAAGAACTCTGCTAAGCCTGCGAACATCATCGAGAAGATCGCTGAAGGCAAGCTCAAAACCTGGATGGCCGAAATCGTTTTGACCGAGCAACCAATGGCCAACGCCATGAAGTACCCCGGTCAAACGGTCGGCCAAGTTCTGCAAAAGATGGGGCTGAAAGCGTCGAAGTTCATCCGTTTCAAGGTGGGCGCGACGGCCGTATAACTGAACCGCGAACCCGCGACACTTCGTCGCGGGTTCCTTTCCATAATCACCGTTAGACATCATTCATTCCGAGGGACAGATGCCGCATACCAAGAGCGCGTGGAAACGCCTCCGATCGTCCGAAAAACGGCGCCGCCGTAACCGGACCACTGCCAAACTCATCAAGCTGCAATCGCGCAAGGTCTCCGACGCGATCACCGCCGGTGACGCGACCGTCGCAGTCACCGAAGCGAAAATGGCCGCGAAGAAGCTGGACAAAGCCGCGTCCCGTGGCGTGATCCACAAGAACAAAGCCGCCCGCCTCAAGTCGAGCATGGCCCGCAAGATCAACGTCATCCAAGCCAAGCCCAAGCCCGCCGCCACGAAGTAACACTCCGCCACAGCAACGAACCCCGCAACGCCTCTCGTGGTTATCGAGAGGCGTTTTCGTATCCACGGGTGTCTTGACGAATCACGCAGAATCAATTCTGTGATGTAAGAGTTAGGCCGCGTTCGCACAGTATTGGAGACCACAAACTTTGATCTTTAATACGTTCGCCTACTACTTTGCCTTTCTAATCCCTGGGGCAGTGCTCTTCCGCGTCAGTCCGCCGAAAACACGTCCGTGGGTTTGTGTTCTGTTCGGGGTCAGTTTTTTCGTCTACTTCTCGGTCAATCAGTTCGGCGGGTGGACGGGAGCGGCGTGTGTTCTGATCTTCGTGTGGGAGGCCATGTTCCGCACGTTCTACGGCCCCAGAACGCGGGCGTGTTTGGTCGGGGTGTTGATCAGTCTCGGCGTCCTGGGCGTTTTCAAGTATTGGAACTTTGTCACGGGACTGCTCAGTAGTCCGTTCGACACAAATTCATTCCGCTGGGACGAGGCGTTCCTGCCACTTGGGGTCTCGTTCTTCACGTTCGAGTTCATTCATTACGCCGTCGATCGCTACAAGAATAAGGTCGAGCGGGGCAGTCTGGGCGAATACTTGGCGTTTATTTTCTTCTTCCCGACGATGGTCGCCGGACCGATCAAGCGGTTTCAGGACTTTGTTCCGTGCCTCCGGCAACCCACGACGGATTGGCCGACTGACTGGAACCGGGGGGTCACTCGAATACTGACGGGTTTAGTGAAGAAGTTCGCGGTCGCCGATCTCCTGACGAGTGTAACGGACCATTTGAACCGGGGCGACATTGCACAGGCGGAACGGTGGGTACTCCCGCTCTGGCTGTTCGCCTACGGCTGGAAAATCTACTTCGACTTTTCCGCCTACTCCGACATTGCGATTGGCTCCGGGCGGTTGTTCGGCATCAAGATCCCCGAGAATTTCGACTGGCCTTATGCCCGGTGCAACATCACAGAATTCTGGCGGCACTGGCACATGTC
>JAYSXU010000264.1:0-1735 GCA_043716965.1 Fimbriiglobus sp. | reverse complement strand
ACGTGAAATGTTCACCACGAATCACACGAATCGGGCGAATAAAGCGGAGAGAATGATTCCAGTACTTATAGGTCGAGTCGAGTCATCGAGGCTCGACATTTGAGGCATGTTGGGATCGTATTCAGCGTCTTAGTCCGGCGGCTGTCTCATGTCGGGCCTCGTCGCCAAGCCTCCTCGACCACGACCTACCAGTCGCCAATTTCGGATTTCATTCGTCGGATTCGTGTGATTCGTGGTGAAGTGTATTGTGTTCGCTAACCTCTACCCAGGTGTTCGTATGCGTTTGCTTCTCGCCTGCCTGTTCGGAGTATTCGTCATGGCCCCGTTGGCGTGGGGGATCGACCCGGAAGCGTTGCGGTTTGACAAACTGCCGAGTCACCCGGAGTTGCCGGACCCACTCGTGATGTTCGACGGCACCCCGGTCACCACGAAAGAAGCGTGGCAAACGCGCCGTAAACCGGAGTTGAAGGAACTGTTCCAAGACCTGATGTACGGTCGTTACCCGACTGCAAAAGTGACCGTCACCGGCAAAATAGTTCACGAAGACAAGCAGGCGTTCGGCGGCAAAGCGACGTTGCGGGAAATTGCGGTGACCGTGAATCAAACGGCTCCGCCGTTTTACTTGCTGGTCGTGACCCCGAATAAAACGTCGGGCGCAGTGCCGGTGTTTGTCGGCTTAAACTTCGGCGGCAACCATTTGCTAACGCTCGATGAGAAGGTCCACCTGCCCGAAGGCTGGATGCCGGACCGCTACCCCGGTGTAGTTGCCACCAAAGCCACTGCCGAAGGTCGCGGCAAGCAAATGGAGACGTGGCCACTTGAGACGATCATTGATCGCGGCTACGCCGTTGCCACCGTCTATTGCGGCGACATCATCCCGGACAACCCGAAGATTCGTGGCGGGTTGGCAGACATTGCGATGCCAGTCCCGGACGGGAAACAGACCGCGAACGCCACGGCCACCGTCATGGCATGGGCGTGGGGGATTCACCGGGCAATTGACTACCTGACTACGATGCCCGAAATTGACGCCAAGCGAATCGCCGCAGTCGGGCACTCCCGGTTGGGCAAAACCGTCCTCGTGGCCGCTGCGTTCGATGAGCGCATTGCCGTGGCGATTCCGAACCAAGCGGGTTGTGGCGGGACGGCACCCAATCGGCGCACGAACCCCAAGAGTGAACCCGTCCCCCGCATCAACACCGCCTTCCCGCACTGGTTCAGCACCAGCTTCAAGCAGTTCAACGACGCCACCGACAAGTTGCCGTTCGACCAGCACTGTCTAGTTGCACTGTGTGCCCCGCGTCCGGTGTTGTTTACCAACGCTACAGACGACGTCTGGGCCGACCCGCCCGGTCAATTCGAGATGCTGAAAGCCGCGTCGCCGGTCTACAAACTCCTCGGCGTCGAAGGGCTAACCGCAGACCGCTTCCCCGAGGAAAACAAGCTCGTCGGTAGTCGTCTCGGCTACTGGATTCGCCCCGGCAAGCACGCGATGGGGCCGCCCGATTGGGAAACCTACTTGAAGTACGCCGACAAGTGGCTGAAGTAAATCGCGTCGAATGCTCAGGTTTTTTTAGACAGGATTTAACAGGATTGAAATCCGATCACCAATCCTGTTAAATCCTGTCTAAATGCTTTTCAGCCGTGAACATCCCTCCGGTGATTCCATGTCAACTAGCTACGACGTTGTTGCGTATCCGACGGTTCCACGGGTGCTGGCTCACCCCGGCCACCT
>JAYSXU010000263.1:0-1736 GCA_043716965.1 Fimbriiglobus sp. | reverse complement strand
CCCGGTCGATGCCGAGTTGCGAGATGTACCCACCCAAATATTGCTCGATCATCGCGGGTGGGAAGGAGTCGTTGCCCGCCGGCACCGGGGTGTGCGTGGTGAAGCAAGTCCCCGCTTTCACGGCTTCGGCGGCGGTTGCGAAGTCGTGCTGCTTCTCCGTCATCAAGATGCGAATCCGCTCCAAGCTCACGAACGCCGCGTGGCCTTCGTTCATGTGGCACACGGTCGGCTCCTTGCCGATCGCCCGCAACGCGCGCAACCCGCCGATGCCGAGGATGATTTCCTGCTGAATCCGGGTGTGCGTGTCCCCGCCGTACAACTGCGACGTGATGCCGCGGTCTTCCGGCCGGTTTTCCGGGATGTTCGCGTCGAGCAAGTAGAGCGGCACACGGCCCACTTGGATGCGCCAAATCTTTAACATCACGTCGCGGCCCGGCAGCGGCGCCGGGACCAGAATCGGCTTACCGTCGGCACTCGTCTCCGCAATCAGCGGCAGGTTGAAGAAGTCGTTTTCGGGGTAGCGTTCCTGTTGCCAGCCGTCGAGGTTCAGATATTGGCGGAAGTACCCTTCGCGGTACATCATGCTCACGCCCATGAGCGGCAACCCGAGGTCGGACGCGCTCTTCAAATGGTCCCCCGCCAACACGCCGAGGCCGCCCGAGTAAACCGGCACGCTTTCGTGGATGCCGAATTCCATCGAGAAGTACGCGATCCGTGGGTCGGTCACGGCGCCGTAAGTTTCGCTGAACCAGGTCTTCGACGCGAGGTAATCGTCAAGGTGCTTCGAGACGTGGTCCATGTCCGCGAGAAAGCCGTCGTCCTTGGCTAGCTCTTCAAACCGCGTTTGGGCGGTGCTGGAGAGCAACCGCACCGGGCTGTGGTCGAGCGATTCAAACAAGTCCGGATCGACCCGCCGAAACAGCGCCACGGCGTCCGCGTTCCAACACCACCACAAGTTGTACGCCAGTTTTTGCAGCGGCTGCAATCGCGCGGGAAGACACGGCAACACGGTAAACGGACGAATCAAACGACCAGCCATGCGAAACCTCGGAAGCGTGCCGGAGAGGCAGTGAAGTGTTAGTAACTTAGGAATGTTAGGTGATTCGGCAAAGATACCCCGAAAGCCCATGAACGATCGTTCATGGGCTTTGTGAAGTAACAAACCCGCGCAACTTCCGCAGGTTCACCGGGTCCATCAGCCCGCCATCCGCGTCTTCCTTCGGCGTTTCCAGAATCATCGGCAGTTTGGCGAACCGCCGATCGGTGACCAACAGTCGAAACGCCACTTCGCCGATGTGCCCCAACCCGATCCCGGCGTGCCGATCGACCCGGCTACCGAACGCCTTCAAGCTGTCGTTGACATGGAACACTTTGATTTGCTTCAAACCGATGATGTCGTCGAAAGTTTGCATCGTGGCCGCGTAAGTGTCTGGCGTGCGAATGTCGTACCCGGCGGCGAACACGTGGCAGGTGTCGAGACACACCCCCAGCCGTTCCGGCTCTTCCACGGTGTCAAAAATCGTGGCGAGGTGCTCGAACTTCCAGCCGAGTGTGGTTCCCTGCCCCGCCGTGGTTTCGAGAAGCACTTTCACTTTGAATCCAGGGCACCGCCGGTGGGCTTCGTCCAACCCCTGTTTGACGCGGATCAGCCCCGCTTCGTCGCCACTGCCGACGTGGGCACCAGGGTGCGTGACGAGGTAGCTCAGCCCGAGTGCCTCGGCGCGTTCGAGTTCGAT
>JAYSXU010000262.1:0-1737 GCA_043716965.1 Fimbriiglobus sp. | reverse complement strand
GGAGTTTCCATTGTGGAGTCTTCCGCCCAGATTTCGGACGGCTGACCGAAGCGGGCCACGGTCATTTTTTGCGTCTTGGTGGCATAGATAAACTTCTTGCCGTCCCGTTCGTACTCCCGTGCCACGACATGGTAGTGGCCCGCTTTCATTCCGCGTAGGAACATCACGTCCCACGTTTCGAGCAGAATTTTGCCTTCTTCTTTGTCGGTGGGAGCGGGTTGTTTGGGTATCACCGCAATTGGTTGCGGACTGGGGATTCCCGTCCCGGTCGGCAATTCGGGTTTCGCGCCCACGAGTTTCGGGTTCATTCCCGTGGTCGGAATGCTGGCAAAATTGCTGCCAAGCACTTTGGGACGAACCGTGATGAAGCCGGGCTTATCCGGGTAAATCACAATCGAAGTCGAAGCGACCGCACCGGGGGTCGAACCGGGGGTTGAACCCGAGATAGATTTGGGGCGTATCACAATCACGTTGGGTGATGACGGCGGCTGGGCCGTCACAACGTCAGCACTGGCGAACCCAAGGCCGATTGTTAGTAGCAGCAACGCGATTAGTCGCATGTCCCACCCCTGATTTTCGCTACGGAATACCGTTTGCTATCGGTTCAACGGGTTGTCGGCGTCTGCGTGAGCTATTTTCCGGGGCGAGGACGGCGGGACGATGGCCGGAAGAACGACAACCCCAGTCTTTATCTATTCCACCCAGGTTTCCGTTTCAATTGATTCGCGTGCTAGAATCGTCAAATTGAACGCGATCTGGGTTATTGCGCGGGTATAATAATGAGGCCGCAAGCGCCCCGCAAGCAGTTGGCGGGTAAATTACCTAAGTCCTGGGTGTCTCCGAATTGTCATCAAAGCGACGCAACGCACCTGGCGAACACTCCGACTCCGTGGGATCGTCACGATCCCTAATGCGAGGTTGCACAGTGACCGCCGATCCATTGACCGCCCACTTGAACGTCAAGCAGTATGGCGATTTCATCCTCACGGATGCGATCCGCCCAGCGCTGGACGTGCCGATCCGACCCCGCGAAGGCTACCGGATTGAGATTTTCCGCGACCGGGCCAACCAACTCCGCTTGCCGATGTTGGTCGCGTCCGTCTCGGCAGAACGGCTGTTCGACACGTTTCTGGGGTTACTCGAACCCCTCGGTGAGACGGTCCACGCCGTGCTCGAAAGTAGCCACGGCAAATCGGCTGACCAACACAGCGACTTCCGCCGCAATCAAATTGACACCCCGGTTCTCGCCAGTTACTTCTGCGACTTTGAAGACTTGCTTTTGAATGACGGCTGCACCGGCGTAGCGGTGCTGAGTTCGCGCCGCCCGATGGAAGTGCAGTTCGACGAACACAAACTGTTCACGATTTACGCCCCCGACCTGCGCCCGTTTCAGCGAGTCCTCCGCGCCAACGGCATTCGCCGTCGCAGTTCCCTAAAACTCATTGCCGAAGCCGAACACCTCCACCACAGCACCGACGACCATGACGACGAGTTCAAACAACTCTGCCTCCGCGTCGGCGTCGCCGACTTCGACCGCGTCTTCAGCGACGAAAGCTTTTCGTAACTCCGGATTCCGCTTTCTCAATTCTTGCTCGCCACCGGAGGAGCGGATGTTGGACTCAGTGGATGAGGTCGATTGGAAGTTGCTGCAGGGGTGCTACGAGACTGCCGAAGAAATGCCCAACTTTCTCCGTGCCCTGCTGTCCCCATCGGCTAAGGTTCGTGCGTGGGGTCTAG
>JAYSXU010000261.1:0-5105 GCA_043716965.1 Fimbriiglobus sp. | reverse complement strand
TTTCTCGTGTCCGACGTTCCCCTGTTGGTGCTGCCGATGAGCGGTTTCGTCGCGGTGGCAATCCCGTGCGCGGTGAGTTACGGCCTGTGGCTGTCGATCCGCTGTCGGACCGCCACCAAAGCGGTGATGTGGCTTCAACCGATGATCGGCGGCCTCACGCTCGCCCCGTTAGTCATATGGAAATTCAGCGACGAAAAGTCGTGGCTTGTGTGGTTTGTCCTCGCAGTGGTTGTATCGGTACTGACCGCCGCCGCCGCGTGGCTGTTCTGGGTGCAGTCCATCCGCGAGTTTGAACAAGACGGGCGAAATTGACACAATTCTGCTGTCAGTAGAATAATTATTCGGTCAATCAAGCATCAGCGTCGCATTCGATTGTACCAATAACCAGGGCGTTGCTTGTGATGGGCGAGAGCGACGACGAGTATGCGGTCGCTTTGCGTTTTGTAAATGAGTGAGTAGGGAAAGTGATCGAGGATAGCGTAGCGGAAACCATCTTCCTCTTCAGCATACATCAGCCAATTCGAGAGGATGCGGTTGCGCGTCCGCAAAAGATCGGCCTCAAAGCGGGTGCCAAGGTCCGATTGCAGTCGGTCGTAGTAATCCGCTGCATTCTGGATTTCCACCCGCGCTTCGGTATCAATTTCGAGAATTGGCATATGCTCTAATTGATTTTGAGGCGATTGAAAACGGTATCGAAGGGAACGGCCTTCCGAATGCCGGCTTCATGTTCAGCCAGACGTTTCCCGGCCAGATCGCTCCATTCGGAACGAATGAGATCGTGCGATCCATTCGCCGCACCTTCGAGAAAGTCCATGAGTTCGAGTTGTTCAGCAGGCGTTAAGGTCGCCACGGCTGCTTTGATTTCTTGTAGTATTGCCATCGTGATTCGCTCCAGTCATCAGTGTTTATTCTGATAGTACCCGACATCACCTCGAAATCAACCACGTTCGAGTTATTCGGAATTCACTCACTTCCCGCTGGCTAGCCAGTCTTTCAACCGGCTCAGCCCCGATTCGATCGTTTCGCGGTTGGTGGCGAACGACATGCGGACGAACCCTTCCATACCGAACGCGGCTCCGGGGACCAGGTTCACGTGGGCTTGTTCGAGTAGGGTCGTGCAGAAGTTCATAGAGTCCGTCACCGGCTTGTCGCCGAACGTTTTGCCGAAGTGGTCGGAGACTTGGAAGAAGGCGTAAAACGCGCCGTCGGCCTTGTCGAACTGCACGCCGGGAATTTCGGCCAATCGGGAATACACGATGTCGCGGCGGGCAGAGAACTCCTTCAGCATCTCGGCGATGCACGTCGCGGATTCCGGCGATTCGAGGGCGGTTATCATCGCGGCCTGAGAGATGCTCGACGGGCAACTCGTCTCTTGGCTCTGGATGTTGTCCATTGCCTTGACGACCTCCACGGGTGCGACCGCCCAACCGATCCGCCAGCCGGTCATCGCGTAACTTTTACTGGCACCGCTAATGGTGATGGTTCTGGCTTTCAACTCGGGGCGGAGCGTCACGACGCACGTAGGTTTCGCGTCGCCGTAGGTGAGTTGTTCGTAGATCTCATCGCTCAGGATGACGGCATCCGTTGGCAGGATCACTTCGACAATTGCATCCAGTTCGGCGCGGGTGTAGACGGTGCCGGTCGGGTTGGACGGCGAGTTCAACATCACGATTCGGGTCTTCGGCGTGAACGCAGCCTTCAACTGTTGCGGCGTCATCTTGAAGCGGGCTTGCAGCGTCGTCGAAACCAGCACCGGCGTCGCCCCGGTCATCTGCACGAGGTCGCTGTAACTGACCCAATACGGCGTGGGGATGATGACTTCATCACCGGGTCCGACGAGGGCGGCGAGGGCGTTGTGAATGCTGTGCTTCGCGCCGTTGGACACGATGACATGTTCTGGGCCGCACTCGAACCCGTAGGTCCGGCCGTACCATTTCGCAATCGCCTTCTTCAACTCCGCCGTTCCACCAGCCGGGGTATAGTGTGTCTGCCCGGTCTGCATGGCCTTGTCGGCAGCATCGCAAATGTGTTTCGGCGTGTTGAAATCGGGTTCGCCAAGGCTGAAGTCGAACACCTTGACGCCCTTCGCACGCAGCTCGCGGGCTTTGGCCCCGGCAGCAAGGGTGGCGGACGGCTGAACGGACGCTGCAAGTTGGGAGATACGGATCATCGCGGACAAGTGCCTCGGGAGGGGGCCGGTCGGTTCGGGATGTTTACCGAAGTCGTATCGTATACAATCGGCTCGCTTCAGGGCAGTTTTAATTCCCGCCACGGACGGCGTTTGAATGCACGTCGCACACTTTATTCATCGCTACCCCCCCGCACTCGGCGGCGCGGAAGCCTATTGCGCGCGACTGACGGAGTTTCTGATGGGCCGTGGCCATGCGGTGCAGGTGTGGACAAGTAGTGCGATCGAGTTGGCAGAAATGTGGAAGCCGCGAAAAGCAAGAAATCCGACTTCACCGCAGAGTCGCAGAGGGCGCAGAGAAAACCAAAACAATTCTTATTCTGCTCTGCGCCTCTGCGGTGAAAACGATTTCACTGTTCAACGGTTTCCCCCGCTCGGCTTTCCGGGGCGACGGTACATTCTGAAAGCGTTGTCGTTGATACCCCATCCACGGTGGCAATCGTTGACGATGCCGTGCAACCCCGTGTGCCTCGGCATGTGGCGTGAGGCGGCGAGCTATGAAGGCCCGTTGGACGCCGTCCATGCGTTTGCGTTTCCGTACTCGTTCCCGATTGCGTGTGGGTTGAAGTTGGCCCGACGCCGTGGCGTGCCGTTTCTCCTGACGCCGTTTCTGCACCTTGGCGATCCCACTGATCCGCATGACCGCACCCGGAAGCAATACACATCCCGCCCGTTACGGTGGCTATTGCGACAAGCGGATGGCGTGTTTGTGCAAACGGAATCGGAGTTCGACGCGGTCGTGCAGTTGGGTGTTCCCTCAGCAAAAGTGACACTGCAAGGTTTGGGTGTGGATCGCCAAGAATGCACTGGAGGAGATCGAGCCAGGATTCGGCAGACGTGGGGTGCAACTTCAGGCACAGTGGTACTTGGTCACTTGGCGAACAACAGCATTGAGAAAGGGACCGTGGATTTATTGCGAACGGTTCAGCAGCTTCCAGATAACGCCCGAGTTGTGTTGGCCGGTCCGGAGATGCCGAACTTTCGCCGTTACTGGAATGCCTTTTCGCTGAAGCATCGAGTGGTCCTCATGGGGCGAATTAGTGACCCCGTGAAGCGCGATTTCTTCGCCGGAATTGACGCCTTCGTGCTACCGTCTCGCACCGACTCGTTCGGCTTGGTGTTGCTCGAAGCGTGGGCGAACGGCAAGCCGGTCGTTGTGTATCGCGCCGGCGGCCCCGGTGATTTGGTGCGCGATGGCGATGACGGGTTGCAGGTGCGGTGTGGGGATGTGAACGAATTGTCGGAGAAGCTTCGGGTGATTGTGAACGATGTGGCCTTGCGGGAACGATTGGGGAAAGTGGGTGCTGACCGCGTGCGAACGGAATTTCAGTGGGCGGATAAGTTGGCGTGCGTGGAACGGGTTCTGCGAGGCACAACGCCCACGAATGATGATTCGTGGGCTTTAGCGGTAACCCAAAGACAGTAACAGCCCATCATCCCGAAACTAACTTCGTTGGGCTTGGCTGAGCGCCAGCCCACCGACGAGCATCCACGGTGACCGGCGCTTCTTCTTAGCTTTCGGCTCGGGACTGCTGAGCGTGTAAGCGCTACAGTTGGGGCAAGGACGAGACTCGATCGCTTGCCGCTCGTACTCCGACCAATTGCCGTTGAGCTTCCATGCGTGGTTGCACGAACCACACGTGACCTTCCATGTTTCCACAACCATACCCCTAAATATCTTGATTCAGTACGACGGATGTCGCATCTCGTTGGTGTTTGCGGGAAAGCCCCGAAACCCGTGAAGAACCCAAACTTTCCACTCGGCGACCGGGATTCCACCGTCTGAGGCAATCACCTCGACTGGCGGGTCCATCCGGTCAAAAACTTGGTGTGCGTCTGGGATGGCTTCGCCGACGTACACGAACGTCCGGCCTGCAAAGACTTGCGCGTCCCGAATCGGATTGGGTCGCCACAGGTCGTATTGGCTAAACCGCTCACCAACAATCGGGCCGAAACAGTACACCGTCGGGTGTCCGTGGCAATAGAACGCCAGTTCACCCGGCACGGTCCAGGTCATCCCCGCCACCAACGGTTCGCGTCCTTCTTCGGCCTGAATCCTCGCCCGCAGTTCATCAACAACTTTTGCTAATTGTTGCCAACCTTCGAGCCGACAAGTCGGGTCCAATTGGCGAACGGGTGCGATCTTGTCCCGCGTCGGTGCCGGTGCCAATTCCGCGAGGACCACCCGGAGTGTATGCGGCCACCGTGCGCAGCACGACAGCCCGAAGCCTAGAACGGTTACGCCGATTAAGCAAACTCTAGCGAATAAACGGTACGGGCCTGGTGGCGAATGGACTTGCTGCACGACCCAACCCACCGTGAGTACGAACCCCGTCACATACGCCGCCGCCGGCCAATTCGGCTGACCTTTGGTTTTGAGTGACGTGATCGCAAATAGTAGCCACACCGGGACCGACAGCCACCACAGGAACGACACTCTATCAACCTTGTTTCGCCCCGGTCGAACCTGAACCACGGCCGCGATCCAGGCGAACAACCAGTAACCCAGTAACACCGCAAACTGCCCGACCAAAAAATCCGGCAGCCCGTTTGGATCGAACGTGGTGTTTGACGTCAGCCCCGCCTGTGTAAACACGTGCCGAACCCCGAGCCAATCGTGGGTGGCGTTCCAGATGCAAATCGGCAGCATTCCGAGGAGTGCGACTGAGGTCATCAACCAAAATCCGACGCCACGAAGTTGCAATCGGCGGGCCGAATCGGTGAGCAGATAGAAGCCCACGCACACCGGAAAAAGCAACATCGTGTACTTCGCCAAGACGCCCATCAGCGACATCAACCCGGCCAATAGCCAATCACGCATTCGCTGCGTTTCTACCGCTTTTTGTGCGAACACACAGGCCCAACTCCACGCACACAGATAGGGCGCATCAATGGTCATCATCACCGCGCCGACGGT
>JAYSXU010000027.1:0-6507 GCA_043716965.1 Fimbriiglobus sp. | reverse complement strand
CTTCTTGCCACTGACGTTCCTCTGCGGCGTTTACGGGATGAACTTCGACGTTCTCCCCGAGCTCCACTGGGAGTATGAGCAATTTCACGAGCACTTTGTCGCTCACCAGCGAAGGCCGCACGTTCGGTTTTTTCTGGATCGCTTGAACATAGATCAGTGCCACGTCGTCCGCATCGCTGTTGTGGTTCTTATTCAAGTAATCGAAGATCTTGCGCACCCGTGGCATGTTCGTATCCATCGCCACGAGGCACTTGGCTAGCCCTTCTTCGTCCATGTTGAAGGTCATGCCCCAACCGCCGATGCGGAAGCGATTGATGACGAACGCCGGGTCGTCCTTCAAGTAGAGGAGAAAGCCGTGGGCGAAGGGTTGCTTGCCGCCACTCGGCCAGCCGACTTTCGAGATCGAGAAACTCGTGTCGAACCCCGACAGCCAGTTCACCGGGTCGAACGTGAACCCGTGTTCGTACTTCTGGATCCCGTCGGGGTAGATCATCGCGGGCGAACCGAACGTGTGAACCACGCGACCCGCAATGGCTGCCGGCCCGTCTACCGCCGCGATGCCTTGGAGGACGTTACTGAGGATCAGGTTGCCCTGACTGTGAGCGAACAGTTCGCGGTTGCGGTTCTCCGGCTTCCGCAACAGATAGAATAGCGAGACCTGTGCGGCGTTCCGCGACAGCGCTTTCACCATCGCCTGTTCGGACGTTCGCTGGCCGCGAACAATCAGGTTCCACAGGCTGTTGCGAGAATCGACTTTGTCTTTCGCGCTGTCGGAGAGCGGCCCCTGGAATTGGTTCTTGTCCGTCAAGCACTGCCACAGGTCGGCGACTAACCCCCCGGTTTGGTTGTACACCCCGATGACCGGGCACATCTGCATGAGCGACAACGCCAACGCCGATTCGGCATGATCCTTGCCACTGTTGCTCATGCCGTTGACGAAGATGACCCGGCGTGAACTGGAAAAGTAGTTGGTACTCGCCTGCGCTTCCTTGTTGGTGTACGTGTTGACTTCGCCGTCCGCCGACGGAATCTTGGCACCCGTGAGATCAACTGTGACATCAGGCATGGAATCTCCATCAAGAGATGACAGAGAACCGTAGTGGAACATAATACAAACCGCCCACGGCGACACGTCAAAATATCGGCAACCGAAACCGGGTGCAGGTAAAAGCTCTGGGAATCTAAGTTAAGAATGTTAACCACAGAGACACAGAGGCACAGAGAAAGCCAAAACAATTTGAATGGATTTCTCTGTGCCTCTGTGTCTCTGTGGTTAATCTGGTTTCAGAGGCCCCGCGAGATAGTGACACCCCCAAAACCCGATGTCACCCGCAAGACGATTCCATCCTGTTTCCCACGCTTGTCGCGCGAACCTTCGGATGTTTCCAAGCGTAACAGTGTTGCCCCTGGTCGTCACCGGCGAGAGGGTTGCTATATTAGGTAGACATTCCGGCGTGGTCCGCTGGATTACCTTACTGCCCCGTAATCAGGAGACGGTCCATGCGGCACACGCTGCGGTTAGCTTTGGGTTCGTTCGTTTTACTGGTCTCCAGCATGGCGCTGGCCCAAACCGGCGGGGCGGACTATTACCCGCTCAAAACGGGCACGAAATGGGTGTACAAAGTTCTTGAAACCACGATCACGGTGAAGGTCGCGTCCGCAGACGCGGAAGGGGCGAAGCTCGAAATCGAAGTGAACGGCAAAGCCGTCGCCTCGGAAGTCATCAAAGTCACGCCCGAAGGCATCGTTCGCACCAAGATCAACAACGCCAAGATCGACCCACCCGTCATGATCCTGAAGCTGAAAGACGGCAAAGCGACCAAGGGTGAAAAGTGGGCGATTGCATCGACGATTGCCGATCAAAAGGTCAAAGGCGAGTTCAGCGTGAAGGACGACAAGGAAAAGATCAAAACCAACTTAGGCGATTTGGAAGCCGTTGCCGTGGAAGGCACCGAGTTCGACATCGCCGGCACCAAAACCAGCGTGAAGTACTGGTTCGTCGCTGGCAAAGGCATCGTCAAGTTGATGTACAACATCCAAAACAACGAAGCCGTACTCGAATTGAAAGAATACACCGAAGCGCCGAAGTAACTCGTTCCGGCGAACCGGCAACGATAGTTGCCGGTTGGTCTGCCTCAGTGAGGATGGAAGGCTACTATCCCGGTGCTTGGTTTGCCACAATCGGGGCGGAAGTTTTCACCCAGGCGACTCACGTCGCCGGTTCGCCGGGAACGCAAAAAATCATAATCGGTGATTACGGCATGGCCAACGCGCAGCGTCCAAATGGCGTTTGAAGTAGCGGGCCGTGCCGCAACCATTTCCACAACTCACTTTCTACAATGACGATGCACCTTCCACGAACACGAGAGATTCCTGGTCATGGCCGATATGCGACTAGCACACAATGTGTTTTTTAAGCTGAAGGACGCAACTCCCGCCAAGGTTGCGGAGATGGTCACGGCGTGCAAGACGTACCTGAACGTGCAACCCGGCATCGTGTTTTTTGCCGCCGGGCCGCTTTGTGCGGAACTGGACCGGGACGTGAACGACTGCGATTGGGATGTCGGTTTACACCTCGTCTTCATCGACAAAACCGCCCACGACGCCTACCAGCAAGACCCGACGCACAACCAATTCATCGACGAGCAGAAGGCCAATTGGGCCAAGGTCCGCGTGTTCGATTCCTACGTCTGAGATGTTGAGCCACCACGGGACCGATCATGAACCGACTTTACGCCACGGATGTTGCCAGCTTTACCCGCAAGTACCGGTTCACCGGCGGGCGGATGCGGCGGGTAAAATTGAAATACGCGACCACCGAGAACTTCACGGTCGAATTTGTGCTGACCGCCAGCATTGCCGCGAAGGATTTGGGCAGCCAACCCAAGCCGGTTAAGCTGCGGTTTCGCATCACCGGGGTCGAAGAGTTCCGCTTCCAGAAGCGACCGACCATGCGGTCCGGGTCGGTCACCGAAGCCCGGATCGGGTGGTTTCAGGACCGCTTTTTCATCAACCTGGATGCGTGGGGGTTGCTCCCCGGCGACGTGCCAAAAGTCCACGACTACCGGGCCTCCGACACGTATGTCGCGGGGCGCGATTTGTACTGGGAAGAAGTCGTCCCGAAGCCGGATGCGGGCGGTGAGAAAAAATAACGATCATTTCCTATCGGTGCCGCGTAGCTTTTCGACTGCGTCGATGATCGCCGATGCGGGGTTGGGTTCGGCAGCCATTCTCTTCGCCACGGTTTGACAGGCTGTGCGAACCGTCTCCGATTGGGTCAATTCCTGAAGCATTTTTGCGACGTTCGGCCCGGTGAATCGGTTCGGTTTCAACCACCGAGCCACGCCGAGTTTTTCCAATCGGTTGGCGTTGTCCGGCTGGTCGAACGCGAGCGGCATGACCAGTTGCGGAATGCCCGCCGTCATCGCCTGCGCACTGGTGCCGATGCCGCCGTGATGGATAATCGCCGCACACGCCGGCAACACCAAACTGAACGGCGCGTAGTCCACTTGCAACACGGTCGCGGGTAAGTTCGCCGGGATTTGGTCACCTTGCTTCGCCAAAATCAGGCCGCGTCGATTGAGGATTTTGAACGCCTCGACAGCCGCTTCAAAATACGGTCGCCCCATCCGCATTGCCGAACCGAAGCTCACCACAATCGGCGGATCACCGGCATCCAGAAACTCTCGCAACTTGGCAGGTAACTCGTACGATTCCCCCTGGTCGTATTGCACAAATCCGACGTGTTTGAGGTGTGCTGGCCAATCGGCGGGATGCCCGTACCAGCCTGGGAAGAGTGCCAAAATCGACTGCGGTGATTGTCGCCACGCGCCAAAAATTCGTGCGATCGGAGACATGCCGAGTTCCGCTCGCAATCGGTTGATCGGGGGTGCCAACATCGGGTCAAGAATTCGCCGCTCGACAAACCAAAACAGGCTTCGTCGTAACCAATGGGGCCACCAAGTCCGGATTCGCAGGGGGGCAAACACAGGCGGCTCCACGATGCTGAGAATCGCCATCGGTTGCAGGTGGATCGTGGCGAACGGGATGCCCAAGTGTTCATGCGCCAACCGGCCCGCCAACCCCAACGACCCGCTGAGCAACACCGTGTCGCCGCGCTGATAGTTTGCTTCAATGTGCCGGTAACATTCCCGCAGCATTCGCTCAAATGTCTCGCCGCCGAACAACACCTTCAACGATCGCCGCGGGTGCCAAAGGTCCGGGTCGTGAGTCAAGTCGTGGTAATCCTGGTCCGTCCCGAGGGGCAAGAATTGGAAACCGTTCCTCGTGACCAAGTCTTGAAACGCCGCGGAGGTAATGAAGATGACTTCATGCCCATGCGATTGCAACGCCCGGCCCACGCCGATAAACGGGTGAACGTCGCCGTGGCTTCCTACTGGGTTCAATAAAACGCGCATGGCAGCATCCCGGACCACGATCAACGAATGGTGTTGATTCTATGACTCCACAAATGCCGAACGGCGAGGCATTTGCCTCGCCGTTCGACGAATATCAAGGGGTCAGTCAATCCGTTCAATTGCTGACATCAATCTGATAGACCGACAATGCGCTAAAGAGTTCTGCATACGTGGTGACGACTTGTTTGACGGCTTGCATGACATCCCCGCCCAAGACTTTGCCTTTTTCCGTTTCGTTGCGGAAGGTCGATTGCAGGGCGTCCATAAAGGTCACGTCTTCGTAGGCGTCCGGCAAGCGGCCGATCTTGGTGTGGAGTGCTTTCCACGCTTTGACGTACCGGCTCCAAGCGCCGCGAAATTCGAGCGGGCAATTCTTGAGATCAATTTTGTCGATCTTGTCCAAGTAGGTGCCAAACATTTTCGTCACGGCCGTCGGCTGAGATTCCGCTGTGATGAATTCAAAGCCAGATTTGAAGTGAGTTTTGTTCTCGTCCAGCACACGCAGAATCGCGTCTTGCTCCGCCGTTACGGTTGAATCCACTTTCTTCTTGACGTTTCTGTCTTTCAAAAAAGGCTGAATCCCGACCGCTTTAACGGGTTCGAGTTCGCTCACGCTACACCCAATTGTGGGCACGAGTAGCGCAACGGCCATCAGAATGATAATCAAGTTTTTGTGCCGACACATGGTAAAACCCTCCGCCGAAACGAACGCCGAGACCCACGGACATTTCCTTCGGTCGCCGAAAGCTTAGAACACGTCCGGTACGAAAAAGTACGAAATGCGCGAATCCGTGCGAAAAACTCGGACCCACGAGAATTCCGGAAAAATCGGTTCGTTCGACCAGATCCATTCGCTCTCGTGGGGGACTGACCTTCACGCCAAGTTCGGAAGCCGACACAATGGCGGTATGAAAATTCTTCACACCGCCGATTGGCACTTGAACGACCGACTGGGGCGGATTGATCGCACGGACGACTTGCGGAAAGCCGTTGAACGGGTGGCAGCACATTGCCGCGAACAGAAAATTGATGTGCTACTCGTGGCCGGTGATTTGTTTAGCGAACTCGCCCGACCGGACGCCCTTCGGGAGACGATCCGACACTGGCAGGACGTGTTCGCGGACTTTCTGATGGGCGGCGGCACGATCTTGACGTTGACCGGCAACCACGACAACGAAAACTTTTGCCAAACCCTTCGCCATGCCATGACACTGGCCGCACCAACCATTGGAACCCCCGGCGAACGGGTGCCATCGGGCCGACTGTACTTGGCCGCCGACCCCACGTTTCTGCGGTTACGGGACCGCACCGATTCCTTCGACGTGCAATTCGTGTTGATGCCGTTCCCCACCCCGACACGCTACTTAAAAGGCGAGTACGGCCAAAAATATAGCAACCCGGACGAGAAGAACCGACTATTAACATCCGCGTTCAACAACACATTGGCCGACATTCGCAACCACCCCCAATACGACATGAACGCCCCTGCCGTGCTGGCGGCACATGTCACTGTGTATGGTTCGCAAATCGGCGCATCACTATTTCGGCTGACAGAGCAGGAAGATATTGTCGTAGTGGGGGAGCAATTTCACGAACAGTATGATTACGTTGCACTGGGGCATATCCACAAACCGCAATACATCGGCCATAGCCATGTCCGCTATTCAGGTAGCATCGAGCACATGGATTTAGGCGAACAACATAACAAGTTAGGCGTGGTGATGTTCGATGTCGGGCCAACAGGACGGGTGAACGAACCAGTGATATTGCCAATTAATAGCACACCGATTTATGAATTGACACTACTCGACCCGCCGAATGACATTCCGCGACTACGGAACGAGTATGCCGATGCCCAACAAGACTTGGTGAATTTGCACATCCGCTACACCGCCGGCGAACATAACCTCGAAGAAATACTCCGCGATTTGGAGCAGATTTTCCCCCGATGGTATGCCCGCGATTGGACGGAAAGCAGTCAACTCGGCCCGAATTTGACCATTGGCGAGGCGGATCGAAGTCAAAGCTTCCAGGAAACCGTGCAAGGTTATTTGAAGCAAGAACTGATAAACTACACCGATCAAGATCG
>JAYSXU010000260.1:0-5111 GCA_043716965.1 Fimbriiglobus sp. | reverse complement strand
AGCCGGTGCGCCGTACACCGCAACCAAGGACGATGCGGCCACGCAAGAACAGCCCGGCAAAGGCGCCGACAAAAACTACTGGGCGTACAAAGCCGTTCAGAAGCCGACGATCCCGGCCGTACAGAACAGTGCGTGGGTGAAGACGCCGATTGATGCGTTCGTCCTGCAAAAGCTTGAAGCGAAGAACCTGAAGCCCGTCGCGGCTGCCGACAAAGTCGCGCTAGCTCGTCGGGCTTATTACGACCTCATCGGCCTGCCGCCAACGCCCGAACAAGTCGATGCGTTCGTCCGCGATCGCTCCGCGAATGCGTTTGAAAAGCTGCTCGATACGCTGCTCGCGTCACCGCAGTACGGCGAAAAATGGGGCCGCCATTGGCTCGACGTGGTCCGCTACGGCGAGAGCAACGGCTACGAGCGGGACGCGATGAAACCGTTCGCGTGGCGGTACCGGGATTACGTCATTAAGAGCTTCAACGCGGACAAGCCTTACGACCAATTCATCCGCGAACAAATCGCCGGTGACGAACTGCCGGGCGACAACAAGGATGCCGTCATTGCCACCGGCTTCTATCGCCTCGGCCTCTGGGACGACGAACCGGCAGACAAACCCCTCGCGCTGTTCGACGGCTACGACGACATTGTCACCGTGGTCGGCCAAGGCTTCCTGGCAATGACGCTGAACTGCTGCCGCTGCCACGACCACAAGGGCGATTTCTTCCCGCAAACCGACTACTACCGCATGGTCGCGTTCTTCCGCGAAATCCGCCCGTTCAGCTTCGACATGACGGTCCGTTCGTCGAGTTACTCGGACATCAGCCCCGCCGATAAGCGCAAGGTTTATGAATCCGAATCGAAGAAACGGCAGGACAAGATCGAAGCATTGACATCGCAAATGGTCGCCATTGAAGACGCCGCGATCAAGAAGATGCCCGCTGAAGATCAACGCGCGTCCGAAGGCATGGACCGCCCACTCGTCGTGAAGAAAGTGCCGGAGTTCCTGGACGATGCCACGAAGAAAGAGTACGAGAGTCTCCGTAAGCAGATCACAGCGGTGAAGAAGAAGCCAACCCCATCGCAAGAGTTCGCACTGTCCGTGAATCAATGTGATGCGAAACCGCCGGCGACTAACGTTTTGATTCGCGGCAACCCCGGCTCGAAGGGTAAGGAAGTGCAGCCCGGCTTCCCCGAAGTGTTCGGCGTTCCCGACCCGAAGATTCCGACGACGGAAAATGGTGCGAAGACTAGCCAGCGACGCACGGCGCTTGCTAATTGGCTGGCTTCCAAGCAAAACCCGCTCACCGCCCGCGTCATGGTCAACCGCGTGTGGCAGTACCACTTCGGCAAAGGAATCGTGCCGACGACGAACGACTTCGGCAAGTTTGGGGAGAAACCGTCGCACCCAGAACTGCTCGACTTCCTCGCGGACGATTTCGCCACCAACGGCTGGACCCTGAAGCGGCTGCACAAGCTCATCATGTTGTCGAACACGTATCAACTGGCCGCGAAAGCCGACGAAACTGCCATGCGGATTGACCCGGCCAATACCTTGCACTGGCGGTTCGACATGCGCCGACTTGCGGCGGAGGAAGTGCGCGACACCATTCTGATGGCCAGCCAAAAACTCGATACCGACTTGTACGGCCCGAGTGTCTACCCAAAGATTTCGCAAGCGGTGCTGGACGGCCAATCGGTCCCCGGCAACGGCTGGCTGCAAAGCAAGGGCGGCGGCTACGACCCTGCTAATCCCGATGCCGGCAACCGGCGTAGTGTGTACGTTCACGTGAAGCGGTCGCTCCAAGTGCCGATCCTGGCCACCCACGACCAAGCCGACACGGACTCCAGTTGCCCGGTGCGGTACACCACGACGGTGCCCACGCAGGCACTCGGAATGCTCAACGGCGAGTTCGTCAACGAGCAAGCCGCACTGTTCGCCAAACGGCTACAACACGAAGCACCAGACGACCTCGAAAAGCAAGTGACCCGCGCGATTCGCCTGACAACGACCCGCGTTCCCACTGCTGATGAAGTCGCCAAAGACGTGGCTTTCGTCCAAGCGATCCAAGCGAAACACAAGTTGAATGCGACCACCGCTCTCACCCGCTTCGCGCTGATGATCCTGAACACGAACGAGTTCGTGTACGTGGATTGACCGGGTATGATGAACCCGACCCATAGGGAGAACACGCATGATGCCGATTCCAGTTTCGATCGAGCAATTGAACGGGCACTTCGTGGCAACCGTCCTGGCCATGCCGTCGATGCGGGTCGAAGCCGACACGGAGAACGAGGCGCTCGCGGGCATCCGCAACCGCATCCGCGACGATGTCGATCGCAAAAAGATCGTACTTATTGAGATGGACCTCGTGGGGTTAAGCGGGATGTTTGGGAAGTACGAAGCCCACGAGGACTGGCAAGCGATCTGCGACGAAGCCTACCGACTTCGGGACGAGCAAAAGCGTGCGGAGTTTCCCGATGACGGCGTTTGACTCGGATGTTTTCACGCTCATTACACAAGGTCATGAATCGTATCGCGTGCGGCTGAGCCAGATTGCCGTCGGCGAGCAGGCCATACCGCTTGTCGTTTTGGAAGAGTCGATTCGCGGACGCCTGAACAGCATCCGCAAGGCTGAGACGGCGAAACAGCAACAGAAAATCGTGTCCGCTTATGATCGCTTTTTTGAAGTGATCGCCGATTCTCATCGCTACCGCGTTCTCCCGTACACGATTGCGGCACATGCACTCTTCACGGCATGGCGGACGGCGAAGATTCGGATCGGGACACAAGACTTGCGGATCGCGGCGATTTGCGTGGTACACGGGGCGAAACTGATTACGCGAAACCGCCGGGACTACGAGTTGGTGCCGGGGTTGTCGCTCGAAATTTGGACCTGACACTCCTACGGAGAGAGTTCGATGACTGCCGATCAACAATTTTGCGGGCGAACGCGGCGGGAATTTCTGTGGCAATCCGGGGGCGGGTTCACCGGGTTGGCGCTGACGGGGATGCTGTCCGGCGACGGCTTCTTCGGCCAAGTCGCAGCAGCGGAATCGGGTAAGACGAAGTTCGTCAACCCGATGACGGCGAAGAAGCCGATGATGCCGGCCAAGGCAAAATCGGTGATCTTTTTGTTCATGTACGGCGGGCCGAGCCACATGGACACGTTCGACTACAAGCCGAAGTTATACCCGCTCAACGACAAGACGATCACGGTGAAAACTTTCGGTCGCGGCGGTCACAAGAGCGAGGGCCGCGTGGTCGGGCCGAAGTGGCAGTTCAAACAATACGGCCAGTGCGGTAAGCAGGTTTCGGACTTGTTCCCCAACCTCGGGCAGCAAGTGGACGACATGGCGTTCATCCACAGCATGTACGCGGAATCGCCGATCCACGGCTCCGCGATGCTGATGATGAACTCCGGGAAAGTTCTCAGCGGCGCGCCGTGCATGGGGTCGTGGGTGACCTACGGCTTGGGCAGCGAAAACGAAAACTTGCCGGGCTTCGTGGTGATGCTGGACAAGACCGGCGGGCCGATATCCGGCCCCAAGAACTGGTCGAGCGGCTACATGCCCGCGTCGTACCAAGGGTGTGTCGTGCGTGCTGACAAGACGCCGATCCACGACCTCGCCTTGCCGCCCGGCATGACCCGCGAGCAACAGCGTGGCATCCTCGATCACCTGAAGGAAAAGAACGAAGAGCATCTGGCAAGTCGGGCCGACAACAGCGAACTCATGGCCCGGATCGCCAGCTACGAACTCGCGTACAAGATGCAGCAGTACGCCCCGGAAGCGGTCGATTTCACCAAGGAAAGTAAGGAAACGCTCGAACTTTACGGCATCGAAGGGCCGACGAAATCGCGCACCGAAGACTTCGGGCGGAAGTGCTTGCTGGCGCGACGCCTCGTCGAACGCGGCGTGCGGTTCATTCAAATTTACTCCGGCGGCGCCCACAACGACGACAACTGGGACGCCCACAGCGACATGGTTGCCAACCACGGCAAGCACGCGGGGAACACCGACCTGCCGATCGCGGGTTTGCTGAAGGATTTGAAACGGTCTGGTCTGCTCGATTCGACGATCGTGGTCTGGGGCGGCGAGTTCGGGCGGCAACCCACGGCGGAATACGCCAAGGGCAGCGGCCGCGACCACAATGCCTACGGCTTCACAATGTGGATGGCCGGCGGCGGGATCAAGGGCGGCACCAGCGTCGGCGAGACCGACGAACTCGGCGCCGCCGCCGTCACCGATCGCTTCCACGTAAAAAACCTGCACGCCACCGTCTTGAACCAGATGGGTCTGGACCCCAACAACCTGAGCTACTTCTACGGCGGCTTGCACCAAAAGCTCGTCGGCGTCGAAGGCGCCGAGCCGATCAAGCAAATTATCTGAGATGCAGAATTGAATTGAGCGCCCCTTCGATCGGGCCGATCATCAAGGCCCGATCGAAGGGATTCAAACCGTCACGCCGCAGCAGTGCAACAGCACGCCAAAAATTCGATCCGGTTGGCTGATGCTGTACTCGTCGATGTCAATCTCCAGTCGTTGTGTGTAAAGTCGCAGAAACTTCCAGTTCGCTCCGGTCGTGACACACCCGTAAATCGTCTCGATTGGCTTACCCGCCTGTTGGTTGAACCGTTGTGCCGCCACCATCTCTGCGGCACATTGTCCTAACCCATCGGGGATGCTGTCCCGCTTGGCTTCGACCGCCACGAGAACCGGGGCGGTCACGTAATAGAGAATTGACGAACGGCACAACACAAAATCACAGACGCCGGTTAGCCCGACGGAAGCGTCCACATTCAACTCCACGCCCGACAAGACGGCGATTTCCCGGTTCGATCGCTTCCAGACTTCCGCCATCAGCGGGGCCACCAAAAGTTCGGACCTCGCCTTTTCGGTGATGAGCGCGAGTCCGAGTGACTGGTAGTCCTGCCAAAATCGTACCAACGAATCCGACACCGCCACGGGTGTTACTGCGGTAAGCAAGGAACGGTTTGTGTCGAGCGTTAACCTGAAATGTTTTTGTACACTGGGCAAGTCGTAGTCCAGAAAATCCATCTCTTACTCCACTTCAAGGCATCGCTACTTTACGCGGCACGTGTCGTTTATTCTCTTCA
>JAYSXU010000259.1:0-5114 GCA_043716965.1 Fimbriiglobus sp. | reverse complement strand
CCGGGACGGACGTGGCCGGGGCCATCGCGGGGTTCGCCAAGGAGTACGGGATCACCCACATTGTCCTAGGCCGAAGCGTTCGCTCGTGGTACGCCCGGTGGCTCGGGCCGAGCGTACTCGACACCGTGTTGCGGGCCGTTCCCGAAGCAGACATCATCGTAATCGGACGAAGTTAACCAGACCCTGAAACGACAAACGTGCCGAGAAGCCCGCAAAATAAGGCTTTTCAGCACGTCGTGTTTCAATCTGTCGGTTGCCGTCCGAATGAACAACTGGCCAAGGAGGGATTCGAACCCACAAACCTTGCGGTGGTCGATTTTGAATCGACTGCGTCTGCCATTCCGCCACTTGGCCTTGGTGGAATCGTCATCGACTCCATCAATGTTCCCTCAAAATAGACTCCGAATTGCATTTGGACAAGAGGCAGTTTGCAAAGGTTCATGAAATGCCCGGTGGGCTGGTCGGGTATGAGCTTGTAACCTGACTACGACTGAACCTGTTGCCGGAGTGTTGCGAATGGCTGATTCGAGTTCCGTGGTTGAACGCCTGGACGTGGTTGCGATCGCGCCGCACCCGGACGACTTGGAGATCCTGTGCGGGGGAACGCTCGCCAAGCTGGTCAAGCAAGGGTACCGGGTGGGCATCTTCGACTTAACGTCCGGGGAGCCGACGCCACGCGGAAGCCTCGAAACGCGCAAAGTCGAAGCGGAGAAAGCGAGGCAGTTGCTCGGCGTGCAAGTGCGGGTCAACCTCGGGTTGCCGAACCGGGTCTTAATGGACGGCCCGGAGGCCCGGTTCCGCGTGGCCACGGAGTTGCGGAAGTATCGACCGACGGTGCTGATTACCGGCGCGGGGCGAACCCCGGCGGCGTCACCGGACCACCACCAAGGCCACCTGATTGCCGAAGCGTCGCGGTTCTATTCGCAACTGACAAAGTGGGACGAGCGGTTCGACAACACCGCACCGTACCGGGTTCCACACTTGGTGTACGCACTCTTCCCCACCGACGCGGAGCAACGGCAATGGCACAGCACCTTCGTGATCGACATCTCCGAGACGATCGACCAAAAAATCGCGTCAATCCAGGCGTATGAATCGCAGTTCGACCCTGAGCGGTTTGCCAAAGTCCGGCACTACGTGAGTTCCGTGAACGGCTATCAAGGGGCGCGGTGCGGCTTCATGTACGGCGAACTCTTCGCACTCCCACACCCGGTCGGCAACGATGACCTGATGCGCGTGGTTCTGGGTGGCAAAGGGTCACTGGCCCCGGTCCAACTGCCCGGCCAAGACCACTTGCCGCTGAATTGACCCAAGAGATCACGTCACCACGAATCAAACGAATACCGCGAATAATACCGTCGACATTCAGACAATTTTGTCAACGGACTGAAGCCGGCATTACTGAGATAACTTGCTTGAAACTAATTCGTAAGATTCGTCTGATTCGTGGTGAACGTCGTGTTTAGTCGATCTTCTGGGCAATTTGATAGATCGCGTCAATGTCGAGGATCGCGTCGTTGCGGGTGAAGAGGTCGCCGATGGCGGCTTTGTGAACCTTCATTTTCGTTCCCCCGACGCCCAGTGCGCCGTAGGTAATCACGTTGTCGCGGGCACTGGCTTTGTCGGTCAATTCGATCCCTTCAATGCCGGTGGGTGGCACGCCGTTGAGGTCGATGGCGACCTTCAACGTCTTGCACGTCTCGCGGATTTTCTTCGGCAACACGACCACTCCCGGCGCACCGGCGGCAATCACAAGGTCGCAACTCTCCAGTGCTTTTGGGCCATCGGACGACGACCCCACTGCAACGGGAATGACGCTGGCTCCCGGTAAGTTCTTGCGGATTTCGTGGCAAGCTTCTTCGGCACGCTCGAACTGCCGGCTGCCGATCCGGACGGTCCCGCCGGCTTTCGCTAACAGCCGGGCCACCCGTTGCCCCACAGGACCAGTGCCACCCAAAACCAACGATGTCGTTCGGCTTAAATCGAGATGACGGGCCGCAGCCCGAACGGCGGCGGCAGCAGTCGTGTTCGCTCCGTTGGAGTCCAGCATAATCGAAACACTCAACCCGTATTCAACCAGAAGATGCTTGCGGACAGCGGTTAATAACACCTCGCCATCGTTAACATTCGAGCCACCGATGAAGATGGCAGTGCGGTGAAGTTCCTTCGGCCCCCGTGTGAAAATGCACCCATGCACGAGCGACATCACGTTGTCCGCAGTGACGCCACCATAACTAAAAACATGCTGCACACCGGCATCCACTGCGACGACCCGATCGAAAACGCTCGGGAGCGGGTCGGTATCGAGTTGGAGAAGTATGGTCGGATTATCCATTGTCAGTAGTGGATAGTGGGTAGTGAAAAGTGGATAGTAAAACTAGACGGAAGCAAATCGCGGGTGGTGCAGTTTGGGGTGGCGCTACGCTCAACCGAATACCTGGGGTGTCGCTACGCTCAACCAAATACCTGGGGTGTCGCTACGCTCAACCCCAGGCTAATCGCTGGCATCCCTTCAGGATGCTTCGGCTTGTTCTTTATCCCGAAGGGATTGAAGCCAATAGCCTGGGGTCGCGTCTCGCGCACCCCAGGCTATTGGCACCTAATTGTCCTTGACCCTGGAGGGATCGCAGGTCTCGGCAAACTGAAAACGCCGGACACAAAAACATCCCTACTTAGGGCTGTACGGGTGCTTTTCGTCCTTGCGGGCGATGATTTCGTCGATCTTCGGGGTGCCGGTCATGGCTTGTTTGATCGCCAGCTTGGTGGCTTCGTAATTGTACTGGTAAATTTTCGTGTCGTCGGTAGCGGCCCAGTGGATGAACACACCGCACACGATCACGTAGTCTTCGGCCTTGTCCTTCGGAATCACGCCATCGACGACGCTATCGACCACCGCGCGGGCCACGGCGGCTTGGGCTGGCCCGAACATTTGCACGGCTTGTTTGGCACCCTTGATGGTCACTTTCGTAATCATCACCGTGGCCGGCTTGCAGACCAAGTTCGGGGTGATGACCGCGAGCAAACTGGAGTGCCCAGCCGACTGATTCGCCAAAGCGTTGGCGAACGCCGTGCCGACCGGACCGCTCTTGTCACCGATGAGCAAGTCAATGTGGGCAATCTCGTTGCCGTCGCCGACCAAACCTTCGCCAATGAACATGGCCATCGAAAATCTCCGTAAATAGAGGGCGCGGACCCGTAAGTTCTGACCGAATAGGTTTAGCCACACGCGGAATAACGGCAACAAGAAGACGGGATTATCCCACCTTCAGTAACTCACGGTAGTCGTTGAGCAGGTGGGCCATGAGTCGGTCCTTCATCGCGCCCCAGACTTTTTCGCCGATCTCGCCGGACAGCACGCCCTCGAACACCCCGCCCCCGGTTTGCTTGATGTACTCAATCAGGTTGGCCGCATGGGCAGAATCGCCCAACACCATTCCTTTGTCGCAATGGGCGAACTCGTTGGCGACCATGCTCATCATCGGTAGCAGCGGAACCGGGTCCGGGGAGTTCACGTAGCGGAAAATCTTGCCGCCGAACTCCCGGTTGAAGGCTTCCGCCACCACAGAGTTGCCGACCATCGGGCCGCCATACGTGTAGATTTGGTGCGGGTTCATCGTCTTGCGCAGGAACAGCCACGATGCCATCAGCGCGAGCGCCCCACCCAGACTGTGCCCGGTGATCCAGAAGCAGCGCTCTTTCGTTTTCATCTGGGCATCGACTTCAGCGTGAAGGGCGCCCCAGATGTCCGTGATCGCGTTGACAAACCCTTGGTGCCAGCGTGCCCCGACCCCCGCCGCGAGAAATTCCGTGGACAGTGCGCCGGTCGGCTGAACGAGGAAGTTCATTGCGTTGGTCATCAACCAATCTTTCAAGCCGTCAATGCTATTCGGCCCCTCACTGCCACGGAACGCCACGAGGATGTGGTTGTCGTTGGTGGCCACATAAGCTTGCGTGTTGTTCACGCTAATCAGCTTCGCGGTCAGGCCCATTTCACTCTGAAACGCCTCCGCACCCCGGTCCGCCGGGAAGTACGCAAACTGCGACGCTGCTACCAGCGACGCCGCATTACGCGGATCACCCATCGCGTCTTCGACCAATTCATACGTCATCGAACTGTTCCTCCTGAAAGTGTTGAACCGATACGATTTGGTGTTAGTTGATCGCCTTGCGGCCGTCTTTGGCGGCCTTCCAATCGCGGATCAGTTTGCCCGGAATCTTAGTGCCGCGCACGTCGAGTTCCATCAGCGACTCGATCGGCTTGATGTGCTCGTTGAACGCCGCTTCGGTGATCTTCGTGCGGGCCAGCTTCAGCACCGTTAGTTTCGGCATGTCTTCGAGCACGTGCAACGCTTCGTCCGTAATGTCCGTGTCGCTCAAATCGAGTTCGCGGACCTTCTCCATGCCGTGGAGCATCTCGGTGTCTTTGTCGGTCACGTCCTTGTTGGCCCATTGAATGACCGACCAGTTCTTCGAGGTCTTCAACTTGGCGTACTCGTCCCGTTTCGCGCCGGTCAGCGTGACCGATTCTTCGACACTCTTCTCGCCAGTCGCCTGATCGGTGACCGTCTTTTGTTGAACGGCGATCGTGTCTTGAATTTTGGGCGGGTTGATGATGCTGTACACCACGGGACCGCCACAAAGGACCGCACCGAATAAGCCGAGCAAAAATGGCGCAATCGCACGGCGGAAATGGAACAAGAAGAACAGGATCGACACGCCCGGTATCAACAACGTCACCAGACCCCACACCGTGCTGACGCCAAACGCCCGGACAACTAGCCAGAGATGAGTGATCACCATCAGCAGTGCCCCGATGCCCATCGGGATCAATACGTAGAGTTCGTTATTCGGTAATTCCGGCATGGATAGACCCTCACGGCAAGAACGGGAAGCGTGCCGTGAGTTTTAGAAGGGAAGGCCGCATCGAACCACCGCGGCGACTAGGAATTCAGCGTCTGCGTGCCGCTAAATTCTCCGTGGGCTTCTTAAATCAGAATTCACCACAGAGGCACAGAGAAATCCAAAACATTTTTCAGGAATTTCTCTGTGCCTCTGTGCCTCTGTGGTGAACATTGCTTTTGATGAACTCGCCTTCACCAAGTCTCGCGGGGTTC
>JAYSXU010000258.1:0-1741 GCA_043716965.1 Fimbriiglobus sp. | reverse complement strand
CGGCACCGTCGCGCTCGCCTGTCGAGAGGTAGTCGATTCCGCCGACAGCAACCCGCGTGCCGTCCGGGTGGAACGCCACGTCTTCCAACGTGCAGCCGTCGGCGGCTTCGATCAGAATCAGTTGCGCCTCAGTGCCACTCGGATTCCAAATCCACACGAGACCGTCCGCCGGGCTGGTGTGGGCAATCAGTTCGCCGGTCGGATGAATCGCCAAGGAGCCGATCGGCGGCTTGGTCGCTTCGAGGCGTTTCGGATCCGCCTTCAGGTTGTTCAAATCGTACAACCGCGTGAAGTGGTCCGTGCCGCCGACCGCGAGCCAACCGCCGCTGGTGGCCACGGAGTACGCCGGGCCGTCGTTACTTGGCGGCACTTCCTCACCTGTGATGACATCCCATAACCGGAAGTTCGGGCCGCCGGTGCTGGCGAGCGTCAACTTGCCGTTCAGGGTGAATGCAGCCGTGGCGTGCTTGCCTTTCGGGTTCGGTCCGGCGAGCAACTTCCCGGCACTCACGTCCCAAACGTGAACGACCCGATCGGCTCCCGCCGAGGCGAGCTTCGTTCCATCCTGGCTGAAGCAAAGGCAGCGAATTTCGTCCGCATGGCCACGTAAAATGTGCCCGACCTTGCCCGTGGCCGCGTCGCTCCAAAGGTAGATGTCGTTGTCCGAATCAGCAGTGGCGAGGTGCCGACCGTCGGCGTTGAACGCAACGCACACCACTTGCTCCGCGTGGCTATTCAGCAGAATCAACGGGTCCGTTTCACCGAGTCGCCAAACCCGTGCGGAGGTGTCCCAACCGGCGGAGACGAGCAACGTGCCGTCCGGCGACCACGCCAACGACGGAATGCGGTCGGTGTGGCTCTTGAGTTCCGCGATGAGCTTGTGCGTGGTGCCTTCCCAAACGCGGACGATCCGATCTTCACCGGCGGTGGCGATGTGTTTGCCGGTCGGTGAAATCGCAATCGCGGAGACGGCACTCGGGTGGCCCTTGACTTCGCCGAGAAGTTTTTGCGTCGTCGCGTCCCAGAACTTGACCGTGCCGTCGTCGTGGCCCGTCGTCAGGATCGCACCGTTCGGGCTGAACGCCAGTGCGGTCAGCCACGCTTTTTGTTCGATGCGTTGCAGCAACTGCCCACTCGTCACGTCCCACAACAGGAGGTCGTCGTTGCCGCTGGCCAGCAGTTTCGCGTTCGGCGAGAAGCACCAGAGGGTTTCGAGATCACTCAAGTAGGTCCGCTTCAATAGGTGGCCGTCGTGCGACCAGTGCCGCAACAGTCCCGCTTCGTCAATCGACCACAGGGTGCCGTCTGATGCGAACGCCACGGCGGCAATGTCCCCTTCCGTGTGGAAGCGAGGTTCGCCAAATGTGCGTTGCACCAATGGCGACGGGGAGAGTGTTGAATCAATATCGGTGGACGATTCGGGGGTCGTCATGGCAAAGCTCCACAAGACGGGCGGTCAGGCGATATAGGGGGAGAGACCATCAAAGAAGAGCTTAGAACAGGATTCCCGCCTCGGCACAAAAAATCAGACGGAAGAGCGAAAATATCCCGCAACTTACGCATGTTCTCAGCGAAGTAGTGTGAAAATTGATGCGGTAGCCTGAAGAAGGGCACCGAAGGCGGGTAGGAAGTTGGTGGGAAATGTGTTCCCGGTTGCAAACGACTGGTTTTCAACCCCACCGGGGTTGTTACTTTAGCCTAGGGTTGCGGACCAACGGTCCGTTACCCTGGGAGGCTGCCA
>JAYSXU010000257.1:0-1743 GCA_043716965.1 Fimbriiglobus sp. | reverse complement strand
TCGTTGCGGGTGGTGCGGTCGAGGATCAGGTTCAACTCTTCGCGGGTCGTGAACGGCACCAACAACTTGAACAAGAAGCGGTCGAGTTGGGCTTCGGGCAGCGGGTAGGTTCCTTCTTGCTCGATCGGGTTTTGCGTGGCGAGCACGAAGAACGGTTCCACGAGAATGTGAACCGTCCCCCCCACTGTGACGCTATGTTCTTGCATCGCTTCCAGCAGTGCCGATTGGGTCTTCGGGGTCGCCCGGTTGATTTCGTCCGCCAGGACGATTTGCGCGAACAGCGGCCCGGACTGGAACCGGAAGTCGCGCCGCCCGTCCGCCGATTCGCTGATGATGTTCGTGCCGATAATGTCCGACGGCATCAAGTCCGGCGTGAACTGAATCCGCGCGAAGTGCAACTCCAGCACCTGGGCCAACGTCCGGATCAGCAACGTCTTCCCCAGCCCCGGCACCCCTTCCAGCAACACGTGCCCGCCGACGAACAAGCACGTCAGCACCCCCCGGACGATCTCCGGCTGGCCGACAATGACTTTGCCAATCTCCGCTTCCAGGTTGGCGAAGCGTTCCCGAAACTGGGCAGCCCGTTCGGGCATGGGGGCAGTGGTGTTCATGGAGGGAGTATACCCGGCAGGAAATGAAGAGTCGAGACTGTGACGAACACGATCCGAAACCGAACGCGGGCGGCCATCAGAAGGTGATGGCCGCCCGCGTTGTAGTTGTTTAACGTCCCTGGGTGGGGAGCATTTCAAAATCGAGAGAGGAGACCGTTTACTTCTTCGCCTTCGGCGCCGCCGTGAACTCGGCGGCGGTCACATCTTTCACGGTCCCATCTTCCATAAGCACAGACCCGCCTTTTTCGGGGGCGTCTTTGTGATAGGCGAGAATTCCGTGATTGCTCTGACTCAACGAAACACCCCAAACGTAGACAATCTCCCCACGTGCCAACAGCCGCACCGCACCGGGGTAGGACGGTTCCAGTTTGACGAGATCTAACTGCTTGGCGGGAGCTTTCTTGTATGTCGTCTGATACTCTTCCAACAGCATCTTCAGTTCGGTCAGGTTTTGTGAGTTTGAGGGAAGTGTTCCAGGCTCGACTCCCCCGCCGCAACCGACAACGGCAAGCATTGAGATGAAAAGTCCCGAAGTCAGCATCATTCGACCCATCTGAAAAATCTCCGGTGCAAACATAAAGGGGCGGCTAAATGCCGCCCCCAAGTCACGACAACTGCCGATCAATTGCTGTCGTTAATGACTTCGCCGCCGACGGCACTGCCGTAGGCTTGCCACGCGACGAAATCGATCGAGTCCCGCACGAACCGGACCGAACCGTCGCACATCCCGACGTTAACGCCGCCGGTGTGGTTACTCGACGCCGGCAAGTGAGCCGTGTCTAAGTCCCTGGCACAGCCGTACTTTTGGCCGGTCGAGACCTTGCGGTTCCAGTTCGGCGTTAAGGTGTGCGTGTAGAGTGATGTCGTGAACAAGTCGCGGTAATACTGTTGCCCGACGTATCGCCCCCAACTCTGAATGGTCCCGCCGCTCAACCCGGTCCCGAGACAGGCCGGGATCGCCCGCCCGTCCGTCGCGTTCCACCCGCTCGTCGCAACGACGATACTCGTGTCGTCCCACATGTTGAAGTCGGTCCGGCTCTTCGTGCCCCGTTTGACTTCCGCGAACATGGCCGTGTTGGTGGTTCCGTCTGTGATGCCGACGATGGTACGGCCGGTGGGGACTTTGGGTGCC
>JAYSXU010000256.1:0-1744 GCA_043716965.1 Fimbriiglobus sp. | reverse complement strand
CCGGTGGTAGACTACACCGGCGGACTGACGTCGCGCCGTTCGCCGAGCAAATCTTAAGCTCTTAGGATTTTTTCGCGCCCCACGGTCACTCGTTTGGTGGCGTTGCGGGTATCGACGACGAGCTTGGCGTGTTGCGTGATGAAGCTGTAGTCGTAGGCACTGTGGTCAGTGGCGATCAGCACGCAGTCTTGTTGCGCCAAGTATTCCGGCGTGAGGGCGGAACTGTCCATTTGCAGGTTCGGCCAGTGGCGCATTTTGGGTAGCGTCGGGATGTGCGGGTCGTTGTAGGTGACGATCGCGCCCTTTTTCGTGAGCAAGTCCATCAACTCGAAGCCGGGCGATTCGCGCGGGTCGTCCACGTCTTTCTTGTACGCCATCCCCAGAATCGCCACGCGGCTCCCCTTCACCGCCCGGCCTTGGTCGTTGAGCGCGTCCCCGATGCGGCTGACCACGTAGGTCGGCATCGCGGTGTTCACCTCGCCGGCCAGTTCGATGAACCGCGTCGTCATGCCGTACTTGCGGGCGACCCACGTGAGGTAGAACGGGTCGATCGGGATGCAGTGCCCGCCGAGGCCGGGGCCGGGGTAGAACGCCTGGAAGCCGAACGGCTTCGTCTTCGCGGCGTCGATCACTTCCCACACGTCGATGCCCATGCGGTCGTATAGCACCTTCAACTCGTTCACCAGTGCGATGTTCACGGCGCGGTACGTGTTCTCCAAAATCTTGCACGCCTCCGCCACTTCGGGTGACGAAACCGGAACTACTTCCGGCACGATCGCGGAGTACAGCGAGCAGGCCAGTTCGGAACTGCGTTCGCACAGGCCGCCGACGACCTTGGGGATGTTGTGGACGGAGTGGTTCGCGTTGCCGGGGTCTTCGCGTTCCGGGCTGAACGCCAGGAAGAAATCGCCGCTCGCCTTCAGCCCGGTTTTTTCCAGCACCGGGAGCACGTCGTGCCGCGTCGTCGTCGGGTAGGTCGTGCTTTCCAAAACGATCAGGTGCCCGGCGCGCAGTTGCCCCGCGATGGCATAAGTGGAGTTGATGACGTAAGACAGGTCGGGTTCGCGGGATTCGGTGAGCGGCGTTGGGACACAGATCAAGATGGCATTGACTTCGCCCAACCGCTCGAACCGATCGGTGGCTTCAAAGCGGTTGTCGCGCATCGTCGCAATCACGTCGTCCGCGATTTGCTTGATGTACGAGCGCCCCGCCATCAGCTTGTCGATCTTCGCCGTATCGACATCAAAGCCCAGAACCGGAAACCCCGCCGTCGTAAACGCACGGGCCAACGGCAACCCGACGTACCCCAGGCCGATGATCCCGACCCGTGCGGTGCGGTTTTGAATCCGAGCCAGCAGAGTTTCGTACACTTCCGACATGCCGATACCATCCCTGGTGAAACCAAGAGTGCAAAAGTCGCGGCGTCCTGCCACGTAACGGAATGGTCGCATGAGATCAGCAAATGTGTCAACCCGGAACTACGCGGGGACAGGGCTACGCTAGGGCCATTCCTTTATTCACTCTGTAGGCGGTTTTTGAGGTCAAAATTGCCGTAAGTCGTTGTAATTCAAATTTTTGGAGGCTGTAGTGTGAATAAAGGAATGGCCCTACACCAATCTGTGAATGGACCTGCGCCATTTCCACTCCGCGTTGACACGTCGGATTGCTCACGCTATTTCGCTGCCAATTCGCACGGATTCTGGCAGGAAACGGGGGGTGAGCGGTGGCACGGTTATTCTTGTTC
>JAYSXU010000255.1:0-1748 GCA_043716965.1 Fimbriiglobus sp. | reverse complement strand
CTTCGCCATGAGGGAACCCCAAAGAGCACACGGTTGATGCACCGCTCGCGTGCCGATGAGGTTCGTGAGATGCGGCCCTCGTGAGTGGTGGAACACTTCCGGGGGCTTTTTCGTTCTTCGCGGACAGGTATCGCGGACAAGGAGCCAGTTCGGGGTCGTCGCCGTCGAAAACCCCTTAAAAAGCAGTACACCCAGCAGGAGTCGAACCTGCAACCTTCGGTTCCGTAGACCGATGCTCTATCCAATTTAGCTACGGGTGCATCTTACACTTCGAGTTTACCAAAAAAAACACGTCCCGCAATACCACATCCGAAGATCGACGAGCGGCACAAATTCAGGGCAACGTCTTTGAAAACAAAGAAACACACTGTGTTGTCCACGCAACTCGGGAGTTTACTGCGCGTGCTGTAACGGTTACCAATCGCAACCAATGTACCCTGTTTCGGCAACAGTATGCGCCGCAGTGCTGAATCGACATGACAAGCACCCGTTCCTCACTCCGGGTACAGCAGGAAGGCTTGGCGTCTCGTTCGGAATTCGGTTACGAAGGGTTGCCAGTCGCGTTCGAGTTCGGCGGGGGATTTGCCGGTCAGGAAGGCATCGTAAGTCGCTTTGTGGATCAGCAGGCGGTCGTAGTTTTTGGTCTCCCAAGTCGTTGGGAACAACGTGTGGATCGCGGTGGCGAGGTGCAGGCCGAGCATCACGGGTTGCACCTTGGCGCGGTCGGTGACGAGGATGTCGATGCCGCCGCAGAGCTTCTCTTTGTGCGTCGAGGAAACCGGGGTGCGGCTGACGGGGATGAAGCTGACGCCGGGCAGGTTGCGGGCGTTCAGGTCGGCGGCGAGTTTGCGGCCGTCGATCCACGGGGCGCCGATCCACTCGAACGGGCGTTCGGTGCCACGGCCCACGCTCACGTTGGTCGTCTCCAATAATCCGACGCCGGGGTAGAGCAGTGCGGCGGTCAGGTGCCGCATGTTCGGGGACGGGTTCCGCCACGTCAGGCCGGTGCGGTCGAACAGATCGGCGCGTTGCCAGCCGGTCATTTTCACCACGTCGAGTTCGACGCTCAGCTTGCGTTCCGCGTTGAACATCATCGCCAGTTCGCCGACGGTCATGCCGTGGCGTAGCGGCAACTCGTGGTAGCCGACGAACGACCCACGGCCCGCGTCGCGGATCGGCCCTTCCACCGCAACGCCGCCGATCGGGTTGGGGCGGTCCAGGACGACGACGTGGATGTTGTTTTCCTTGGCCGCTTCCAGGATCGCGCCAAGCGTGCTGATGTACGTGTAGAACCGGCACCCCGCGTCTTGAACGTCGTAGACGATGGTGTCGATGTCGTTCAACTGCGCGGCGGTCGGTTTGGTCCGTTGACCGTAGAGGCTGTAGACGGGCAGGCCGGTTTTCTCGTCTTTGGTGTCGCCAACTTTTTCGTCCAACTCCCCGCGAATGCCGTGTTCCGGGCTGAACAGAGCGACTAGTTTCACGCCTCCGGCTTGGGCGATCAGGTCAATCGTCGGCGTGCCGTCCAGGGCGCGTCCGGTGTGGTTCGTAACCAACGCGACCTTGCGGCCCTTTAGCCGTGCGAACTTCTCCGCGACCAGCACGTCGATGCCCGTCGTCACCGCGTGTGGAGTTGATCGAAGCACGCGGAGTGGCATTTTTCGCGCGACTTTCATGGTGAGGGAACTGGCCACGATCGTGCCGATTTGTCGGCGCATTTCGGTGACGTTGCCTTTGTCATCGGGGTG
>JAYSXU010000254.1:0-1752 GCA_043716965.1 Fimbriiglobus sp. | reverse complement strand
TGATGCTTTCGGGACGATTCAGCACGGATAGCCAGGTGCCCCTGCTTTCGTTCTGGTTGGTGGCAGTCGCGCCGTTGTTGCTGGCACCCTGGCTAGTTCCTGCGATTGCACACCGAAACGGTTGGGCGGTCAGAATCATCCGCGTCGTTCTGATTTTGTGCGCGTTAGGCGCCGCTCTGGTGTTGGCAGGGCAGAAAGAAACACTACCTTGGGAAGAACAGAACTGGTAACAGCCTTTGACCCCTGATCGAGTCCACCGATGTTCGTGATCTCTGCCTTTGCGGATGAAATTTCGCCCGACCCGCGTGAACAAATTGCGGTGCTGAAATCGTGCGGCGTGCGGCACATCGAATTCCGGTCGATCTACAAGACCAACGTGTTGGCACTCACCGATGCCCAAATCCACGACTTCAAAAAACTCCTCGATGATGAAGGCTTCAAGCTCTCAGCAATTGGTTCACCGATCGGGAAAATCCCGATTGACACCGCGTTTGAACCGCACCTCGATAAGTTCAAACGGGCCATCGAGTTGTGCGGCATTTTAGGTACGCCGAACATTCGCATCTTCAGTTACTACCCGCCAATGGAAGTGACCTTCGACGGCAACTGGGCACGCTTTCGCGGGGAAGTGATTCGCCGGATGCAGGTCAAAGCGGAGATGGCGGCAAAAGCCGGCGTGATGTTGCTCCACGAGAACGAACACAAAATTTACGGCGACTCCCCGGAGCGGGTCCGCGACATCATGACCAGTGTTAACCACCCGTCACTGCGGGCCGCCTACGACGCCGCCAACTGGGTGTTCAGTGGCTACGATCCGGTGAAGGCGTGGGACATGACGAAAGAATTCACGACGCACTTGCACATCAAGGATTGGAAAACCGGCGAAGAACATGGCGTGATTCCGGGCACGGGCCACGGGCAAATCGCCTACAGCATCACGGACGCGGTGAAGACGGGGTACAGCGGCTTCTGCGTGATGGAACCGCACCTGCGCGGCGGCGGGCCAACGGGTGGCGTGACTGGGCCGGATCTCTTCCCGCTTGCCGTCGAAGCGTTCCGCACGATTCTCCGCGATTGTGGCGCGAAAGAAGGCTGATTGGCCGGGCGTCGGTAGACTGATTCCATGATGACAGTCCACCTCCGAATCAATGATGCGGCAACGGGGCAACCCACGCCGGTCCGCCTTCGCATCACCGGGCCGGACGGTGAGTATTTCGCACCGTTCGGTCGGTTGGCCGAGTTTGCCACCGGCAAAAACGAAGACGTTGGCGGCAACCTGTGGCTGAACCGCGAACGCTGGTGTTCGATTGATGGCGCCTGCGAAATTCAACTCCCCAGTGGTGTGCCGCTACGCATTCAAGCCTTAAAAGGGCCTGAATTGACACCACTCGATGAAACCGTCACCCTTGGACCGGGGCAGATGGCATTGCGCTTCGCAGTGGCGCGCTGGTCCAACGTCCGTGAACAAGGCTGGCACCCCGGCGATACCCGCGTCCATTTCACCACACCGCATACGGCGGCATTGGACGCAGCGTCGGAAGACGTGGGTGTTGTGAATCTGCTCGCCTGCGAACAACGCATCCCCGGACTGGATGGGCACACCTACCCCACCCAAACAAACCTAACCGCGTTCAGTGGCCAAAGCCCCGCATTGCAGACCGACTCCACACTGGTTGCCGTCAACACGCTGAATATCCACCCGGTGCTTGGTCGGGTTGCGTTGTTGCATTCGCATCGTGTTGTGTACCCGCT
>JAYSXU010000253.1:0-5151 GCA_043716965.1 Fimbriiglobus sp. | reverse complement strand
GAAAGTTGATCGTTCGGCTTACCCGCCGGGATTTTGTCTACAGCCTTCTTGGTCTGGTCGGCAGCCCGATTGATTTGATCCTTCAAGTTCTGCGCCTCGCCGCGAATCTCTCCCGCGCCGCCCCATTGTTCGAGCCGTTCGAGCAAACTTTCGAGACTGTCTTGCGCGGCTTTCTGTTGCTTCGCCGTTTGGGTCAGCAAGTCCGCAACCTTCTTGGGGTCGGCCTTGGACGGGCCGTCGTTGCCTTTCTCCGCCTCTTGTTTCGCGGTGGTCAGTGGCAGCTCGGCGCTCTCCAGATGTTGATCGGCGAGGCGGTTCAGTTCGTTCGACACCGCGTCCAATTTGCTCGTTGTCGCCGACCGCGGCAGGGTGTTGGCTTGAGCCGTTTCACGCAGTTGATCGACCTTGGCCCGGATGCCGTCGGTCGGGTCGGCGATCTTGTTACGGACTTGCCGTTGCGTCGCTTCCACTTGGGCCAACAGGCTCAAATCTTCCGGCTTGAGCGGGCCGGTCTCGGCGGCTTTGGCCAGGTCTTCGGTCTTGCTGCGGGTCTCCCGTTGCTCCTCTTTCAAGCGAAGCAATTCCGGTCGCAACCCGGCCAAGTCCCGTTGAAACTGTGCTTCGAGCGAGGACTTGTTCAAGATGCGAATCTCAACCTCTTTGCTCCGCCCCGGCTCCTTCAACACGGACCGATCGTCCCAATCCCAACAGGCCGCCCGAAGGGTTAGCACGTCGCCATCGACAAGTGGTCCGCCGTTGGGTTTGGTGAACCGCGACAGCGGAATTCTGCAAACCGCTTCCATCGTGACCGGCTTCGGTCGCACGTCACCGATCATCGTGCCAGCCAATGCCGGCAGGCGCTCGCCCGCTGCTTGCAAGTCCATCAGCGTCAGGTGCTGAAAGGGTGCGTCCGCGCCGCCGATTCGATACTCCAAAACCAGATTCTTCACGGCGAACGGTCGATCTTCCGCACGGGCTTGCACGGGGAGCGTTGCGGTTGGCAGCAAGGTGAGCGGGTCGATTCGCGCCGCCGGGTGTTCCAAAATGGCACTCGGTGCGGGATCGGGGAACATGCGGAAGTCAAAGAACCGGATGCCGGTTAAGTCGGTCTCGTCCGTGAACCGCAGCGCGTACAAACCCGGTTGGTGTGGCGTGAATTGGGCATCCAGGATTGTCCCTTCGGCACCGCTGACTGACACCGGGATGTCAGCCGTCATCGTGTCCGCCAGTAGTTGTGCGGCCAGTGCTGACAGTGGATTGTCACTGACAAGTGCCGCCACCGCACTCGCCGTCAGAATCGGCGTCTGGTCAAACTGCGGGCGGAACACCGCGTGCTTGATCCGAAGATCGGTGGCCGCCCGAAAGTGAATCACGGTTCCCGCCACGGCTTCTACGACACCCGTGCCATCGGGCAGTTGAACGGCCGCTAAGTCGGTATAGTCCGGATACGTCAAGTGAACTTGCGGGGAGGGCCGATCCTCGATCGGGACCAGTTTCGGGGCGGGTGCCACGACCACGTGATACCACGGCGTCTCGGCGTCGTTCGCCAAAATGCGGAAGTCGAAATCGCGGGGAATCCGCCCGCCGTCGATGCGGAATTCGAGCCGGACTTCGGTCTGAGTCTCTTCGCTCAGCACGGCCACGTAATCTTCCACCGCACCGGCGTCCGAAAGGCGAACAACGACGACTGCGTGATCCGGCAGCACGCCACTCAACTTGAACTGGATCGGGAACGGTTCCCCTTTCGCTAACCGCGACTGACGCTGCGTCGGGTCCAGCACTTCAATCGTTGTTTTGGTCGGCCACGTGTGGGCGCCGAGCGGATCGAAGAAGCGTTGCAGGGCCAACACACTGCGAGACGGGTTCGACATTCCCAGCGGCAACGCGAACGCAAACGCCACGAGTGCCAGCCAAAAGCCAGTCCACATGGGCCGCGTCGGGATGATCGAATCAAAATCGAGTCGCTTCGACAGGTTCTCCGCCCGCAACACCGCCACGTCTCGGAACCGATGCGGCGCGGAGACACCCTGGGAACTTTGACGGCTGCTCAGGAAGTCCACCGCGCTGGCAAGGGAATCGTTCAGCTTGGGGAATTTGTCTTCAAGCAGCATCGCAATCGAAAGCGGGTGCGTCGATTGATGGCCGGGCGTGCGGACGCCACGCAAATACAACACGCCCACCCCAGCTAGGCCACCCACGAGCAAGCCACACCGCACCACACTCGGCAAGTGCAACAGCACGTCAAGCACGCACGAAACCAGCACCACGGTGAGTGCCAACGCCACGAGGCGGCACCACCCCGTGGCCATCGCCACGCGACGACGGGACCGCCCGAGACCGGCAAGCCGTTGCGGTAGCGGTTCGACCTCACCCGGCGGACGCAAAATCAGCGACATGACATCTTCCCCTGTGACATGATGATGATAGTCGCACGCCGGGTGGGAACCAATCGGAATTCAACAAGTGTCTTTACCGAATCCCGGCGAACCAGCGACGTCAGTCGCCTGGGTGGCTCGCCACAAACAAGTGGTCGGTTACTACCCGGCAGGTTGCCACGCGCAACGGGTAGGTTTCTACCCAGGCGACTAACGTCGCCGGTTCGCCGGGAGTTTCAACATCCACATCCAGCATCCACGCTACTTGATCGTCGGCTTGAAGCCGAGGGTCTTGACCAGGAACGCCCACTGGTCGGCGACTTCTTCGATGATCTTCGTGGTCGGCTTTCCGGCGCCGTGACCGGCTTTTGTTTCGATGCGGCTTATCACGGGGGCATCCCCGGCGTGGGCGGCTTGCAACATGGCCGTGAACTTGAAGCTGTGGCCCGGCACGACGCGGTCATCCGTGTCAGCCGTGGTCACCAGGGTCGCGGGGTACTTCGTGCCCGCTTTCAAGTTGTGGTACGGCGAGTACGCGAACAGGGCTTTGAACTCTTCAGCGTTGTCGGACGACCCGTAGTCGTCCACCCAGTACCGCCCGGCGGTGAACTTCTGGAACCGCAGCATGTCCATCACCCCCACGGCAGGCAGGCACGCACCGAATAGCTCCGGTTCCTGGGCCATGCACGCGCCGACCAACAGGCCGCCGTTGCTACCGCCCTGAATGGCCAGCTTCTTCGGCGTGGTGTACTTCTCGGCGATCAGGTATTTACCGGCGCTGATAAAGTCGTCGAACACGTTTTGCTTGCGGAGCTTCGTCCCGGCACGGTGCCAATCGTCGCCATACTCCCCACCGCCACGCAAGTTGGCGACCGCGAGAACGCCGCCCATTTCCATCCACTGCACGCGCGGAATGCTGAACGACGGCGGCAACGAAATGTTGAACCCGCCGTAGCCATAAAGCAGCGTCGGGTTGGTGCCGTCGAGTTTGAGGCCCTTCTTGTGGGCAATGAACATCGGGATCGGCGTGCCGTCTTTGCTCGGGTACCGGACTTGCTTCACTTCGTACTCGTTCGGGTCAAACTTTACCTTGGCTTGTCGGAGTAACTTGCTTTGGCCGGTAATCATGTCGTAGCGGAAGATCGTCGGCGGTGTGGCGAAACTGCTGAAGGTGTAGAACGTCTCCGTCTCCGTCCGCTTGCCGCCGAACCCGCCCACACCCACACTGCCGATGCCAGGGAACGCGACGTTGCGGACGAACTTCCCGTCCAGGTCGTAGATTTTGACCGCCGTGATCGCGTCTTGCAGATAGCTACACACCATCAAGTTCGCCACCAAGTTCACGCTTTGCAGCGATTCCTTAGCTTCCGGAATCAGGGTCTTCCAGTTCTTTTTGTCCGGGGTGCGAATGTCCACCGCGATGACCTGCATCTTCGGCGCGTTCCAGTCCGTGTGTAGGTAGAAGATGGGGCCGTCGTTGCCGATGAGGTTGTACTTGTTGTCGTGGTTGTCGATCAACTCCGTGACGAGGCCGTAGGGTTCGAGCAAGTCCTTGTAAAGAATGCGGGCTTTGCGGCTGGTCGTACCGTCGTTCACGCTAATCACGAGATACCGCCCATCTTCCGTGACCCCGCCGCCGACGCCCCACTTGGGTTGGTCCGGGCGGTGGTACACCAACACGTCGTCCGATTGTGGCGTGCCGATGCGGTGGTAATAGAGCTTCATATCGACGTTCAAGCTCTGAAACGCCGCGTCCTTCTGCGGCTCTGGAAACCGACTATAAAACAGGCCCTTGCTGTCATTGGTCCACGACACGTTGCTGAACTTCACCCACTTGAGTTCGTCGCTCAACAACTTGCCGGTGGAAATGTCCAGCACCTTCCAGACGTTCCAATCGGACCCCGCTTCGGCGATCGCGTGCGCGGCATACTTGTTGTCATCGCTGACCGCAAACCCCGCAAGCGCCACGGTGCCGTCCTTCGACCACGAGTTCGGGTCAAGCAGCAACCGCGGTTCCGCGTCCAGGCTGTCTTGGATGTAATAGGCACTCTGATTCTGCAACCCGTCGTTGCGGCTGAAAATGTACTTGGTTCCGTGCTTGCTGGGCTGAGAGATTTTCTCGTAGTTCCACAGCTCGGTGATGCGTTTCTTGATGGCATCCCGCTCCGGGATCGCCGCGAGGTAGGCTTCAGTAATCTTGTTTTGCGCTTCGACCCACGCGGCCACCTCGGTCGATTTCCGGACATCGTCTTCGAGCCAGCGGTAGGGGTCTTCAACAACGGTGCCGTGGTAGGTATCTTTCTGGTCGGTCTTCTTCGTGATCGGGTATTTCAACTTCGACTCCTGCGCAACAACCGGAACACCGGCGACAAGTCCGAAGACCATCGCAACAACAAATCGGGACATGAAAACTCCGTATGTGAGGGGAAACGTCATACCTGAGAGATTAGCGACGGTACATTTTTGTGCCCCGGTGAGAGCATAGTAGCATTCCCCGAATGCTGCGACCCCTTCCGGGGTCGTGGGTCTGTCTCGCTCGTCCTGGGGTGTCGCTGCGCTCAACCCCAGGCTAATGGCTGTAATCCCTTCGGGATAAAACCAACTCCGAACATCCCTTCGGGATGAAACCAACTCCGAACATCCCTTCGGGATAAAAACATCCCGAGGCATCCTGGTAGGGATGTTAGCGATTTGCCTGGGGTGTCGCTGCGCTCCACCCCACACGCATGAACTTAAGTCGTTTTTGCTGGGTTTTCAAGGGTTTGGTATGTGTTGG
>JAYSXU010000252.1:0-15661 GCA_043716965.1 Fimbriiglobus sp. | reverse complement strand
CTCGATCACGCCTACAAGACTCAATCAACCGGCTAATGTTTACCCTTTGCGTTTATCGCAGCTCGCGGTGCAGGATTTTGTTCTGGACAGGCACCCAGTGGCAGACATTCGAGCAGCCCTTGGATGTGCTTGCACCGATGGTCAGGGTTGCCGTCCCCGCGATAAACCGCGTCCGCACACGAACAGTGCCACCGCTGTTCCCTCGTCGTCGTGCGTTCTAGCGCCACTTGATACGGCAACCGTCCGCCCAACACGTCCCAAGTCATCACGCACCCCGGCAAGGTCGCGTCCGGGTTACGATAACTGACCCGATACGAGTACGCCGCCCAGGTCCGTTTTCGGTCCGGTCCGGGCAGGGTCAGGGTGATTGTCACAGGCCGTGGTTGTGTCAGTTTCATGTCGGTTCACGAGTGGAGGAAAAGCCAGTTCTTGTGCTGAAATTATACGCGCGCGCCATGCGAGATGCAGGTGGGTTGCAATTCTGGTCGGTGTAAATGAGCAGTCGAATTACTTGTTCATCCGCAGACTTCTCGGCACCTAGCTCGCTCTGTTCGTGGAACTTTCTTTCTGTGGCGCTTCACGGGGGTCAAATGGAGGACAGGACGGGTGTAAATCCGAGACGAATACTTTTCGGACATTAGAGTTGACTCCGTTACAGTGACCGGCCACAGTGGTACAAATGACAACTGGCACACCGCTCCTGTACCCGATTGGTCTGGCAAGATGTGACTGAACAACCAGTCGAATTAGATAGAATCGGTTCTGTCTACAAACAAGTTCGGCAAGAAGAGCAGTAGCGGAGGTTACTCGGATGGCGTTCTGGCGAATGCAGCTACACCCCACGGACCCCGGTCGCGCCGCCATGCACACGGTCGAGTCGCTCGGGGCGAGCCAGATCGGCATCGGGTTTCGGAGTGACCCAGGCGACTTGACCCGGCTCGACCCGGCCGACCCCCGCCCGGAGGGGGTGACCGCCCAAGATCACGCGTTCGGCACGAAGATGGCGGAAGGCGACAAGGTCTTGGTGATCGTCCACAACTACCCGTTCGCACTGGCCACGGTGGACGGCGGCTACAACTACGTCCGGCGGGTGGTCCCCGAGTTGGGCATCTGGTTCAACAACTTCCGAAGGGTGCGGGACGTTCGGTACTACGCCGACCGCGTCCTGAACCCGCGCGAGTGGCAGGAGCTGGCCTTCGCGGCCACGATCCAGATTCTCAGCGACCCGGCGTTGCCGACGTACCAGTTGATCGAGAGCTGGTCCCAAGAGGCCTAACCAGTTGCCGCCGCCGACCGCCGGGGGCAGGTAGACTTTCTGGAGTTCGTAGCTCACTCGGCCCCCGTCGCTGCTGAGCTTTATCGTTCGGCGGCAGAAGCCGAGGTGCCCGATGCGCGTACTGGTCTATAAGCGGACGCATAACGGTGACCCTGACGCGAGCGGTTGCTTCGGGGCGTTTGACTGCATGGGCACAGTCCGGGACCGGGAGTATGACGCGGTCATCGGGGTCGGCGGTATTGGCCCCGAGGCCTAGTCGAACGGCATTGATGGGCAGGTCAACTGGATCGGCATCGGCCCGCACAAGGTCTACGTCGATGACAAGCGTGGACCGGAGGTGATGTTCGACCACTTCCGCTACTACGGCACCGACGGCCCGGACTTCCGCAAGTTGGCCCCGGTACTGGCCGAGCGGATGTATGCTAACAATATCCGCAGCATCCTCGATGGGCTTAGCGATGTGGAGTTGGTTGAGGCGATCGGGGTCGTCCAACTCGCGGCCAGTGGGCCATCCTCGCCTGGCTTGGGCGCCATCAAGCGTACTGCTCTGGCTGTCAGCGAGTGCGGCACCCGAGAGCTGAACCACGGCTGCTGAGCTGGGTCGTTCTCTTTAGATGGGCGGTTCTCCGCGTGATTTCAGCGGGTGCTCTGTAAGGGGTTTGAGCATGAAGTTTTTGGTGAGCATCGAACGGGATGAAGACGGTGCATGGGTTGTGGAGTGTCCGGCCATTCCCGGATGCGTCAGCCAAGGGGAGTCCAAGGACGCGGCCCTGACGAACATTCTCGACGCGATTCGCGCGTGCTTGGAAGTTCGTGCGGAGCGAGGGTTGCCGTTGACAATCGAGACACGTCAGGTCGAGGTGGTGGCCTAATGGCTCGTCTACCGGTACTCGGTGCCTCAGACGTGGTTCGCGCCTTGGAAGTCCTTGGTTGGGAGGTTGCCCGTTCGGGCAACCATATCATCTTGGTCCGTGATGGATCGAACGTGAGCCTTTCGGTTCCGAACCATGCCGAGGTGGCTCGGGGCACGTTGCGGCGGTTGATCCGAGATGCCGGGGTGACAGTCACAGAGTTTACAGAGGCTCTCACCTCTTGATCATAAGTTAAACTCGTCCTCGCCCTAACTCCCCCCTCCACCACACGCCTGTTCGGGGCCACGGACACCGGGTTGTCACCGGCCTAGGTTGTTTCCGGTAGTAGCTTGTAGCAGAGCTTCTTGGCCTACTTGCGCAGTGTTCGTTCGGCTTGGCCCGTCAGTTTTGCTTTGTAGTCGGCCATCCCCTTCACGACGGATTCGGTACCGTGCGTCAGCGTCCGGTCAATTCGTCGCGGCATCTTGTGCGCCGTCGCCCTACAGGGGCGGAGCCAACATTGCCTTAGCCGAGGGATCGGTTCATTTTCTGTCGTACTCCGCCCGTCCCAATATGTCAGCCCTGGTTACCTGTGCCGGTGAAGATGGCGTCGAATTGCCCTAGATGTCCTGTCGTGGCTTTCACTTAGATGGTCCCGACCAGCAAATCCGCCCGAATGAACTTCGTTTCCACGGCTTGCGTATAAGATCACAGGGTGACACCGCTCCACGAACAGGCTGATGAGATTACGGACGAAGTGTTGCTCGCCCGGTTGCAAGACGGGCAGCAAGAACTTTTTGGCACGCTCGTGCGCCGCTATGAGCGGGAACTGTACGGCTACCTGCGGCGATACGTTGGCAACGATGATCTGGCTGCGGACGTGTTTCAAAACACGTTCGTGGCGATCTTTGTGAAGATGGATCAGTATCAGGCGGGGCGCCCGGTTCGGCCCTGGATTTACACGATTGCCACGAATCAGGCGATTGATGCCCTGCGGCGGCGCAATCGACGGATTGATAGTCGAGCGGACCCGCTATTAGCCGGGGATGACGGCAACGACGACTCGGCACGACCGCTGTTCGAGGTGCTGCAAACCAAAGACCCCGGCCCGGTTGAACTGGCCGAACGTGCGGAGTTGCGGCAACTGGTGCGGAATGCGGTCGAACTGTTACCAGACCTCTTGCGTCAAGTGGTACTCTTGGCGTATTTTCAGGGGCTACGCTACCAGGAAATCGCGGACGTGCTGGACATCCCGCTCGGCACCGTGAAATCTCGCCTCCATGCGGCCCTCGCCAAACTCAGTGAAGTGTGGGAAGCTGTGAATCAGTCTTCGACGGATCGGGATGAATGACAGGGATGAGTGACCCGGTGAACTGTTCTGGGGAAGCAAGCCAATGGACGATCAACTCGTCGATTACGTGCAGAATCAACTGACGCCGACCGAGCGGGCCGCGTTGGTGCAGCACCTCGTCAGCCATCCGGACGATGCCGGCAAAATCAACCGGATTCGCTCCACGGTCGAGCTTTTAGAAGCGGACCGAAATGCATTCCCTCCACCTGCGGGGTTAATCGTTGCCACACTGGCACGGACCGCCCAGCACATTGCAACAGAAAGACTTCTGCGCGAACCGACGCCGGCCACGAAGCTACGTGACAAGCCCACTATGCGTCGGGTGGTCACGTCCGGGGATTGGGTAATCCCGAACTGGCGGCGCATCGACGTGGCCGTGGCGGCGGGGATTGCGTTCATTGCGTTCGGACTTGTGCTGGGTGCGATCGGGAAAGTCCGCCACACCAGCCAAGTTTATGCGTGTCAGGATCAACTCCGGCAACTGCACGTTTCGTTGACGGGCTACACCGATACGCACAGCGGGCGGTACCCGGAAGTCGGCACGCAATCGGTTCCCGTTGCGGGGGCGTTCGTCACCGAACTCGCTCGTGCCGGACAGTACGAATCCTACCGCCCACTGCTTTGCCCCGCTAGTGAGTCCGACGAACCGAAGTCGGTGACCTTCGCAACTAACCCGACCGACGCGCTGATGAAGGTGGGGTATTCCTACTCGCTGGGCTACCGCACCGCGACCGGCAGTATCACCGGCCTTCGCCGCACGGAATCTGCGACGGGCGTGACCGACGGCGTACCCGTTGTTGCGGACCTCCCCTCCCTCCGATCCGCACCGACGGGTGGCCCCTACTCCCCACATGGCAACGGCCAAAACGTACTCTTCGCCGGGGGGTCCGTGCGGTACTCAACCATCTCGGCGGTCGGGATCAACCGCGACGAGATTTACCAAAACGACAACGGCTTCGTCCGCGCCGGTCTGCACATCAACGACACTGCACTTGGCCGACCCAGTGACTATCCGTGACAATCACGGGGTCGGTGTCACGGAAGTTGGTGGAAAATTTATTCACAATTCAGGTATGTTTGCCGCTTCAGGGCGACGGCCCAACACCCGTGAGTTAAGCGATCTGTACGGAGTCGGCAAAGTGGTTCGTGGGTTGCGGCGGTCTCCAATGGCGGGCCTGTTTCTTGGGCCACTTACTCACCCGCCGTTTCACCACACGCGGGTAGCAACGATTCCGGCGGAGACGCAATCGCTGCCGTGCATTGGGTAACGCGGACGGATCGGGCGGAGCAACCTCCAGACTCATGGGACGGAATGGGTGGCGAAAAGCGAACGGTGATGCTCTGACGGCGTCCGCGAAGGAACTAATGCGGTTCGCGCGGCTCCGACTAGTCTCCGACGGGATCGAGGGTCCGATAACGCACGAGAGCCGCCTGCTTTTTTTGAATCGGTGATACGACCAGAATAGCAGAGGCTCTCAACAGACGTCTTAACTCACGGGCATTGGGCTTTCAGCCTAAAATCCGACAAGTTGTCCACAAACTTCCGCCGACAGATGTGACGCTTACCCGATTAAGGACACCCGCCCTGCGGAGAAGACGGTTCAAAGCCGTAGCGGTGTGCGTACTGAACTGGGCTGGGCGCTACCCACAAAAATTGCATCAGTACGAGACGCACCTCCCGAACGCACGGGCTATTCGCTCGTTTGCTTCCGGCCTAGCCGGGCGGAGACTACCCACAACACGCCACTGCCGACGGCACACAGGCCGGAGTAAATCCACGGCAGGTTGCTGTACTCGTCGTTCTTCGGGTTCAATCCGACCGTTAGGAACAATACGGTGGACATCAGCAGTACGAGGGCCAAGCCGAAGGTCACCAGATACATTGCGTCGCGCCAACTGTTCACGGGAAGTCTCCTAGGGTGTGAGAAGAATGCTAGGCTCGCGGCGGGTAAGGGGTTCCAAGCCGAACACGCGGACGGGTCGGGCGACCCGTTGCCGCAACGGACGCTCGATTGCGGTCTGCCACGCTGACGTCAACACGGCTTGCACCTTCGTCGCCTTGGAGGTGACGGCCCGGCCTGCGGAGGGTCGGCACCCCCGGCGTCGCACTTCTGCGGCGATGGCGGAATACACGGCCCGTGCAGTGCGAACCGCCAGTCGGCTGCGGCGGTCCAAGTAGCCTAACCCCGCGTCACCAGAGCAATAGTAGCCTTCGGCGGCGTCCAAGAGGCGGCGAATCTGTGGCGCGACCACGGAATCATCGAGCGCTTGCCCGGCTGGCGGTTCGCCCCCGAGCCATTCGATCGGCACGTACAGCCGGCCTTTCGCCCAATCTTCGGCCACGTCGCGGGCGATGTTCGTGAGTTGCATCGCAACGCCCAGGTGCCCCGCGTGCACGGCCGCAAGGTCGTCGGTCACGCCCATCGCGTGGCACATCATGTGGCCCACCACCCCGGCCACGCGATGGCAGTAGAGGAGCAGGTCGTCGAACGTGGCGTACCGTTGGCCGGCGGCGTCCATTGACATACCCTTGAGCAACTCCTCCGGGTAGTCGCGGGGCAGACGTATTTCCTCCGCGACGGCTTTGAGCATGTGCCCGGCAGTGGTAGTCGGCGTGCCACCGGCGTAAATCGCGTCCAGTTCCGCCCGCAAGTTCGCCAGTGCCACCACCCCCGCTTGCGGGGTCGGCGCGTGGTCGATGGCGTCGTCGGCGTACCTGCACCAGGCGTACAGCCGTTCGGCGTGGCGGCGGACCTCCGGCGCAAGCAGCCGCGCCGCCAGTGCGAAACTCTTGGAGTGCTGACGAATGATCGCCCGCTCGGACGGCTCGGACATCAGACACCGCCTAACGATTGTAACGCGAAGTCGCGTGCGATCAGCCCCACGGTGGCCTTCGCGGAGTTGACCACGCCGGGCACCCCCGCGCCGGGGTGCGTGCCGGCCCCGACTAGGTACAGCCCCGGAATGCGGCCGTCGCGGTTGTGCGGGCGGAAGTACGCACTCTGTGTTAACAACGGTGCGACCGAGAACGCCGAGCCGTGGTGTGCGTTCAATTCGGTTTGAAACTGCTTCGGCGTGAACACCCGGCGGGTGACGATGTTCGCCCGTAGGTTCGGTAAGTGGGCTTCGAGGGCTTCGAGGACGCGGTCGGCGTAGATCGGGCCGAATTTCTCCCAGTCGATGGCCGCGTTGCCGAGGTGCGGCACCGGGCTGAGAACGTAGAACGCCTCCCCGCCGGGCGGCGCCATGCCGGGATCGGTGACGGTCGGGGCGTGCAAGTACAGGCTGAAGTCGTCCGCTACTTTGCCGCCGTGGAAGATGTCGTCGAGTAGGCCCTTGTAGCGTGGGCCGAACAGAATCGTGTGGTGGGCCAGGTCCGGGTAGCGAATTTTCGTTCCGAAGTAGACGACCATCAGAGACATCGACCACGTCATCTTGTCCAGGTGGCGGGCGGTCCGGGCAGCGCGGGGTTCGTCCTTGTACAGGGTCGTGTACGTGTGGTGTACGTCGGCGTTCGACACGACCACGTCGAACGCCTCCGTGCCGGCGTCGGTGCTCACGTGGTGTTTGCCAGCGGCGTCCACCGTGATCCGGCGCACGGGGCTACTTAGCCGCAGTTCCCCGCCGCAGTCGGTGAGCAGTTTCACGAACCCGCGGACCAGCGCGCCCGTCCCGCCCTTGGGGAAGAAGACGCCCCACTCGCGCTCGAGGTGATGAATCAGCGTGTAAATTGCACTCGTCTGATACGGATTGCCGCCAACCAGCAGCGGGTGAAACGAGAACGCCTGCCGGAGGTGTTCGCTCCGGATGTACTTGCTTACGGTGGCGTACACGCTGCGGTCCGCCCGCAGGGCGGCTAGGTGCGGGGCGACCTTGACCATGTCCCAGAATCGCAAAAACGGCGTGGCACCGAGTTCGGCGTACCCCTTGGCGTACACCTTCTTCGTGTAGGCGTGGAACCGGCGGTAGCCGTCGAGGTCGGAAGGGCTGATCCGGCGGATTTGGTCTTCGAGTGCGGCTTGCTCGCCGACGTAATCGAACCGCGTGCCGTCGGCCCAGACGAGCCGGTAGAACGGTGCGACGGGCAGCAACTCGACGTAATCCGACAACTGCTTGCCAGCCGCCGCGAACACGTCTTCGAGGCATTCCGGGGCGGTGATGACGGTCGGCCCGGCGTCGAAGGTGAAGCCTTGGTCTTCGTAAACGTAGGCGCGCCCGCCGGGCTTGTCGCGGGCTTCAAACAGGGTTGTGCGGGCGCCGAGGGCTTGTAGCCGCGCTGCGGCCGCTAGCCCGCCGAACCCACTGCCGATCACCGCCGCTCGCACGTCACCCATGCTACCGGACCTCCCCGCGATCACCCTTGCGCCGCAGCATCACCACCGACGCCACCAGCGCGACGATCAGCCCGGTGAGCACGCCGAGTTCGATCATCAAATGGCGAAAAATCTCGTCGGAGTCCAACCGGGGTGATTCCGCCAACTCGGCGGTGATGACCAACACGCGCCGGACGGCCGCGATCAGGCCGATGAGCAAAAACGGCTCCGGCACCAGAGAGTGTTCCCGGAACGACACTTGCACAGTGTACAGGATTTCCATCACCAACAAGATCAGGAGCAGGCGTTCGATCATTTCCACCACGGCGCGGGTCGTGAGCGTTTGCTCGAATAAATGCTTCCCGAATTGTCCGCCCGCCGCGATCAGCAGGTAGACCGCACACCCGGCCAGTAGTAACCCCAGGCCGACGAAGACGATGTCCTCGAACAGCCGGAACACACGGGCGATGAGCTGCCGGGCGCGGTCGGTGGTCGGCGGGTCGGGGGTGTCCATCGGTCACCTAACTTTTCAAGAGCGGGATTACCCGTGGGCGGGTGGCGTTCGGGACAGGGGCTTCGAGTCGTACCGTGTCAACCGATCTAACTCCGACCGCACAACGGCCAATTCCGCGTGGTCGCCCACGGCCTCACGGAGGTCCAGGAAAGCCTGTTCGAGCAGTTGGTGAATCGGTCGATTGGGGTCGGGACCGAGGGCACTGAGCAAGGCCGTGGCGAGGACCGCCGCGTCGCCGGTGCCCGTCGCCATGTTCGCACCACGGACTTGTAACCCGTCGAACTGCGTCGCCGTCAGTCGTTGGGCGGCCCAGGCCCACGGCCACGTGACGCGGCCGTGCGTGAGGTCTTCCGGGTGCTTCAGCGGTCCGGCCGTGCCGGTCAGCTCGCTCAAATCGTTCAGCATTTGCAAGGCCATTCCGACCCGTTCGCCGAACGTCCGGAGGGCGGGAATCGTGTCCGCGTCTTGGGCGGCGACCGTCGCGCCCAATTCGGCTGCCATGCCCATGAGCACACCGGTCTTCCGCTCGCTGATGGCGCGGCAGACGGTAATCACGTCACTCGGGTGTAAGTCACCAACCCGCGCGGCCAGATCGAGCGCTTGCCCTTCGTGGCAGACCCGGACGGCCTCCAGGCAGAGGCGCGTGGCCGCCAGTTCGGTTCCGGGCGCAAGGTCCAGTTGCTTAAGAAGTTCAAACGGCCAGAAGTAGAGCCAGTTCCCGAGGTTCAACGCTGCCGGCACGCCGACCACCCGGTGCAGTGCCGCGTGCCCCCGTCGTTGCAGCGAACCGTCTTCGATGTCGTCGATAATCAGCGACCCCGCGTGGAGCAGTTCCACGACCAATGACAACTCCGGCGGCGGCGAGTCGCTGCGGCCCACGAGTGTCCAGGCGAGGTGCGTCAGGTGGCCGCGGAATCGTCGTCCGGGGCGGGCCAGAAATTCTCGGAGAGGCCCAAGGAACGCGGCGTCCCACAGTTTCGCAGGCACGCCCGGAGGCGGGTGCAACTGAGAGAGTAAGTCAGGGAGAATGTCCGCCTCAGCGGCTACGAGCGTATTCCGGGTGAGGGTGAGAGGCATACGGTTGGCTCCGGGCTGCGAATCAAACGGGAGAGGGCCACTGGCGGCGGCCAGCCGACGACCAAGCGTGTGGCATCGAGAGGGCCGAAATTCAAGGCGTAAAAGCGGTTCAGGCTGGCGTCGGGCACCGCACGGTACAACCTGCGGAAGACTTGCCAACGCTGATCCGGCACGACCAGTGTGAAGAGCAATCGGTTAAGAAATCGTGCGAACCGCTGGCGGGGGAGGATCTGCCGCGCGAGCACGCGGGCGGCACCGTGCGCGCCGTCCGGGGTCACGCCGGCAATGGCCAGGGCGAGCCGCAACGCCACCGGCAACGAGTACCCGGTGGCCGGGTGGAACCAGCCGCCCGCGTAACCTGCCTGCAGTGGCCCGACAGGTGGCCACTTTCGCGGTTCCGCCACGCCGCCACCGACCCACGGCATCGGCAGCACGCCCGCTTCTTGCCGCAGGGTGCGCCAGCGGCCGAGGTTGCGAGCGGCCACATAGTCGGCGATACGGTTTCGTATCAGCGGCTCGTTTAATTCCGGACTGTCAGAGAAGTACGTCTCTTCGAGTAGCACGCGATTCTCGGTGAACGGCAAGGCGTACATGAACCGATAGCCGTCGTCTTGCGGGAGGGTTCCATCCATGACCGTCGGCAAGGTCACGGGCCACGGCCGTTCGGTCTCAATCTCCAGCCCGACGAACTTCTGGTACCCGGTGGCGTCCGGCACTGCGGCGTGTGCCGTCCCCCGAGCGTCGATGACACATCTCGCCCGGAATTCCCGGCCGTCGGCCAGTCGAATCAGGCGGGTGTCTAAAAAATCAACGTCGGCGTTCGTCAGCAATTCGCAGCCGGAGTTTTCTAAACAGTCTGCAAAGCGAGCGGAGGAGATCGCGGCATACCGGGAGGGCACCGTTCGAGCGAATCCGGGGAATGCCACGGTGTACGCTGGCCACTCGGCGACCAGCAACGGCCGCACAATCGGTTCCGCGTCCGCCGGTACGTCGTTCGCGTGGAAGGCCCACGTGTGATTCCCACCCGGTCGGCTGTCACGCTCCAGAACCATCACCCGTGCGGATGGTCGGCGGTGTCGCAAGGCGAGGGCGATCAGCCCGCCTTGTAACCCGCCGCCGACGATGAGGTAATCGAGTTGGGACACAGTGGCGACCAGACTTTCAACGGGTTCAAATTCCGAAACCGCACGACCACATGAAGTAAAATATGGGGCACCGCGACGGCGCTGAGGCCCAGAAAAACCGCTTGCACAACCACCGCTTTTCGTTCACGGTTGCCCGCAAACGTCCACGCCAAGGCCACCGTTGCCACCACCGCCAGGAACGCCATCGGGGCGGCGGCGGTCATCACCCAGCGCAACCCGCGCCACGGTCGGCGGCCATCGGCTTGAACGGCCAGTGCAGCCAGCTCTCGCGTCGAGTGCCAGCCACAGAAGTAGATCGTGAAACTTGCGAGTGTTGGCAACACCGCGAACAGTAAACCAAACGCCACTTTTCGACCCGCCGCATCCGGCGTTCGTTCCCCCAGAACTCGCACGAGGAAAAAAAATGCGATGGCCCACAGCACGGGTTGAGCGAAGTCGATGCCTTCACGCACCCAGGCCTGTTCCCCACCGGGTATGACCCAGGCCAGCAGCAGGGAAACTTCCGTTGGACGGCACAGCAACGGCACCCAGATACTCATTCCACCTTCGACGACATTCGCCGGTTGAGAGACCTGCGGGTCGTCGCCGAAGTGCCACGCCGAAACCAGAAAGAACAGTACCACCGTCACCACGGGGGCGACGAACCAGCCGGCAATCACCAGACCCGCAACGCTAAAATAACTCAGTAGGAAGACCAGCGGCCACCAGCGGCCAAACCGGGGCTGGAACAGTTCCCGGCCGAACAGATGGTCGAGGCCGCCGTGAGGCATTCCCACGACGGACACGAGGGTTGCTACGATCAGAACTACTGTTAAGGGCGGAAGGTCGATCATTTCGTGGCCGCCACCCCGGTGCGTAAGGACCGCGAGTCACGCCATCGTTATTTCGCGCTTCGACTGCATGGCGATCTCTTCCGGCGAAAGAAGTTCCGTTTTAGCGCGGGCGATGAGGTAAATCAGCACGCCGAACCCGGCCTTGGCAGTGATGTCCGCGATCGCATAACCGATCTGAGTGCCAATCACGCCCAAACCCGACCGCTCGCCAACGATACCGGGAGTCGCACCCGGCAGGGAGTCGCCGTAAATCGCGTAGGCAATCGGGTAGAAGGCCCAGGTGATGAGGAGCACGAGGCGGGCGACCAAGATTAGGGTTCGCACTTCCGGCGGCTGCGTTTCCAGCGACTTGGACAACTCAACCCATAGTACGTACAGGATGTAGAAGAAGGGAATGGAGGAAAGCACGCCCCAAGTGACGCGGGTCGTCCAATCGCTCGACACTTCACCGGGGTTGCCCAGGCCGATCATGAGGGCTGCCGCGATGACCAGCTTTGTCAGCAACGGTCGCGCGACCCCCTTGGACAGTGCCATGACGGTGACGAGTTCGACCATCAACAACGGCACGGTCAGAATCCAGTCGGCGTAGCGATAGAAGTCGTTGAACGCTTTGCCCGACGCCAAATAGCCTGCCGTTTTGTCGAACGTGTAAGCCTCGTGCCAGCTCAACCGAATCATGAAATAGTGGTAGCTAGCAATCGAAACCACCAACCCGGACACGAGCAAGGCCGGTCGGTACCTGGGTGCGACCGACGAGCGGATCGCGAAGAAGAACAGTGCCGCGGCACCCATCGTCGCCACGGTCATCGAGAACACGTTGTCCACGATGTTGAACTGCCCAACACTGAGTGTGGGTAAGTCCGCAAATAGCGCAAACATTGAAAGTCTCCAGCGGCGAATGAGAAGGGCTCAGTTGCGACGCTGCCACACGCGAAGACAACTGGCGAGCGTCCAGCAATATGTCCCCACCGCCCAACCGTTTGCTTGGGGTAACAAAATTGAAATGGGCACTGGACCGCGTTCAGATTTTCAGCACGAATACTTGTGTCCAAGCCGACTACCGACTGGGCAACAAGATACTGTCTATTGTGATATTTCATTGATAATTGCGATAGGAAAGTGAAGTCAACTCAACGGGAATCTTTTTGAAATTAGTTACGATTATGTTTCGCGCCAAGGATTCAACGGCGCGGGATATACACCGGCGAGATCAGCAAGCGGCAAGCGTGACGCGAGCACACCCCAGACTGGCAGCCCCTGGCGAAGATCTATAGAAGACCGAACCACAACCGAAGACGGCAAGTGAACTAGGCCGCCTGAGTCTTCTGACCCGCCCTACAAGCACCCTTCTTCGATCGCGTTTCAGGGTCGGCGGGGGTCAGCCGACGAGTTATTATTCCTGATGAAACTGAAGTTTCAGACCTACAACGTCGTGTCACCCTTGGCCGTGCTAGGTGTAGATAGGAGACCGAGGAACCGAGGGATCGAGGGATCAAGCGTTCGGGCCAAAAGCCGATTCCCGCTCGTTCCCGTGCGGCAAGTGTAGGCCAGTTTCACGGGTCTGACGTTTCCGGTTGAGTCGTAGTTGCCTCCGTTATGGGGTGACAGTCGGCGGCACCGGGAATCGATTGTCCAGCTCGATGTTTAACTCCAGCACGTTAACGAGCGGTTCTCCGACCAACCCCGAGAGGGGAGTAAAAGACCTCGTCCGCGCCAGGTCGGCAATTCCTTGCTTCACCTTGTCGAACTCAGCCGGAGACGGCGCACGCTTGCCTGCCACTCGGTCGAGTTGGTAGACCGACAGGGCGTTGCGGAGAGATACGTGCGGGTCCAGCCCGGACCCCGAGGTCGTCACCATGTCAGCGACCACCGGCTCCAAGTCCGTGACCTTCTCGCGGTTCGCCGGATCACTCAGCCACAGGTCGAAGAAGTTGGCATGAACGCCGGAATCCGAAGTGACCGGCCCGATTTGCTTCACCATCTTTCCGTCCGGTTGCTTGACATCGACAACACCGGGCCACTTCGCTGGATGAACCTTGGCAAAGCTGGCGAAAAACGCGCCGGCTAAGTCTTCGGGCTTGGGTTCGTCGGCCTTGTCCGGGTTCGCTTTCGTCCACTCCGCCGTCACCTCCGGGTGGTCCTTCGCCCATTGAAGGACGTATTCGCCTTGGAGGCCATACTTGTCGTTGGCGAGGTCCGTCTTCGCCCAGTTTGCTGGCGCCATTGACGAATCGGCGGCCCAGGTGGCGACTCGATCGGGGATAGCCGCGAACCAGACCTCCATGTCTTGCTGCGGACTCCTCGCCTCCGACCCATTCTGAATTGATCGGCTCCCATTTTTGTACACGACGATAGGCCCTAGTTGTTGGGCCACTCGATCTCGCAGTTTCGGATTGTTTGCCCCCCAGTTGCTACCTCCTGACGCAGTCGCGTTGTACGACGCGGCCGACGGTCTAGGCCAGAAGTACTCGTCGGATGTGAACGGCTGGGCGATCAATCTCGACCCCCGTGCCCCGTCCTGACTGCTATTGCCCTTCACATCCACCAGGCTGCCCGAGGTAGTCGGGAACACGATCTGACCGATCCCGTACAGAGTCACCGGGTAAAGTACGCAACAGATCACGACGGTGAAAATTAGTAAAAGCAAGTTCCCGCGTAAATGATTCATGATCTATATCTCCTGAAGTTTGGTCTACTTGGTAGACCGGGGTTGTCGTTAAACCACACCTGGAATCAGCGACAGTACCATGTCAATCAGCTTGATCCCGATGAACGGAAGGATCACACCGCCGAGGCCCCAAATCAGCAAGTTGCGGCGGAGTAGCGCATCCGCCCCAACGGGGCGGTATTTGACGCCCTTGAGTGCGATGGGGATCAGGCAGGGGATGATGAGGGCGTTGAATATCACTGCCGATAAGATGGCAGATGTCGGCGACGCTAGGTTCATGAAGTCGATAGCCTTAAGCCAGGGTAGCGTCCCGGCGAACAGCGCGGGCACGATGGCGAAGTACTTAGCCAGGTCGTTGGCAATCGAGAACGTCGTTAGCGCCCCCCGGGTCATCAGGAGCTGCTTGCCGATCTCCACGACTTCGATGAGCTTCGTCGGGTCACTGTCCAGATCGACCATGTTCCCGGCTTCCTTTGCGGCCTGGGTGCCGCTGTTCATTGCGACCCCTAGGTCGGCCTGGGCCAGCGCCGGGGCGTCGTTCGTCCCGTCCCCCATCATCGCCACGAGCCGCCCGCCCTGTTGCTCCTTGCGGATGTACGCAAGTTTCGCCTCGGGCGTCGCCTCGGCGATGTAATCGTCCACGCCGGCTTGTTCCGCAATGCTCTTAGCAGTCAGCGGGTTGTCCCCCGTCACCATGACGGTGCGGATGCCCATCTTGCGGAGCCGATCGAACCTCTCCTTGATGCCCGGCTTCAGGATATCCTCTAGCACAACCAGGCCGATAATTTTTTTATCTTCTGCGATTAAGAGCGGCGTGGCACCCTGTGCGGCGTAGGTGTTCACTTGCTCTTGTAAGTGTGCAGGTGCGGTGCCGCCCATCGCCTGGACGTGTTTGAGGACCGTATCAGTGGCACCTTTGCGAATGCGGCGTCCGTCTGGTAGATCGACGCCGCTCATCCGGGTTTGGGCGGTGAACGCGATGAATCGAGACCCGGCTGGTGCGGCTGCGGCGGCCGGATTCACTCCAGGTGTCCGCCGGAATAGCTCGACGATACTCTTGCCCTCGGGCGTCTCGTCGGCCGCGCTCGATAACGCGGCGAGCAACCCAACTTCAGTTGCTGCAAGGTCCGAGAGGGGCAAGAATTTCGTGGCCTTCCGGTTGCCGATCGTGATCGTGCCGGTCTTGTCTAACAGTAGGGTGTCAATGTCCCCTGCCACCTCCACGGCCTTGCCGCTCTTGGCGATCAAGTTCGCGCCTAATGCCCGGTCCATCCCGGCGATTCCGATTGCCGCCAGCAAGGCGCCGATGGTCGTCGGGATCAAGCAGACGAGCAACGCCACCAGAGTCGGGATGTCCGTGCCCAGGCTCTTGAGGTCTTTCACTCCGAGGAAGTCGCCCATGTACGCCTCGGCGTTCGAGGCCATCGGCCATAGTGCGGCGACGACAATTAAGAAGATCAAGGTGAATGCAGAAAGCACCAGTGACAGTGCGATCTCGTTCGGGGTGCGCTGCCGTGCGGCGCCCTCCACCAGAGCGATCATCCGGTCTAAGAACGACTTACCAGCAGCCGCAGTGACCTGGACCACGATCCGGTCGGATAAGACTCGGGTTCCGCCGGTCACGCCGCTCCGG
>JAYSXU010000251.1:0-5154 GCA_043716965.1 Fimbriiglobus sp. | reverse complement strand
ATCAACACGCGAATGGTCGTCGATTTCCCCGCCCCGTTCGGCCCGAGCAGCCCGAACAGTTCCCCGCGACGGATCTCCAGATTCAACCCGTCCACAGCCGTGAAATCACCGTACTGAACGCGGAGGCCGTCGATGTGAATCGTAGTTTCGGCTGGCATTAAATCTCGACGCCCCAGGCATCAGTAGAACAGTGAATCTGAACGCGATAAAGACGCAAAACTAAAGATAGGACAGAAACCCCGCCGGGGCGCCGAATTGCCCGATCCGAACCGCCACCAATGGAGGCGTTCCGTGCTGACATTTGACAGCGACCTGAAGGACGTGAAACGCCTGCTGTTTTCGCCGACCGGCGAGATATTGGCCGTCGGCGAGTTGGCGCGTGGCACACACCTGTTGCACACGCAAACCTTCGCTGCAATCGCTCGTTTCTTAAAGTACGGAGAGATGACGTTCTCTCCGGACGGCCTAAGCGTAGCCATCATTAACATCACCGGCATTGACATTTACACGCAAGGCAAGGCTCCGTTAAAACTGCCAGATACGGGGCACATGTACTCGAACTGGGACAGTCTGCGTTTTTCGCCTGACGGCAAACAATTGGAAGCAAGTGGAACCAGAACACGAGCTTTCGCACGGTGGGATTCAAGCACGGGCAGTTTACTCGATTTTAGCTCCGCCGAGTTCGATATTAATGCGGGGTTCGGCATACAGCTTGTTGGCACCGTGAAGGGGATGACGTACCCGATCTCGTCGGGTCGGGCACTGACACTGATTACTACGAAAGCGGAAGGGAAAAAAGCGAAAGGCGAGGCCGTCGTATTTGAAGACGACATCGAGAAGGGAAGAATCCCCATCGACAATCGTGGGGCCTTCCCCTACCCGATGCTGATCTCGTCCGATGGCCGCCACCTAGTTATTCGGTGGACATCAATTATTGGCATTTGGAACCTCGAATCGTTTGCTCCCGTTGCGCGGATCAGCGTGGATAAAAAGCCGTTCTTGGACGCCGCACTCACGCCGGACGGTCGCCAATTGGTCACCGTGACCAACAACGACACGCACGTCCGGTTCTGGGATTTGGCGAGCGGGGAACTTACGGTGAAGTACGATTGGGGCATCGGCAAGCCGACGGCAGTTGCTGTTGCGCCGGACGGACTGCGGATTGCCTGCGCCAACGCAAAAGGGCAGGTCGTGATCTGGGATGCCAAGTAACGGAGCATGGTCAAATTACACGAGGTTCACAGGATGCGTCTGAATTCTCGGTATTGGGTGCCGTTGGCGGTGGCGGTGGGGCTGGCGTTGCGCCTGTATCACTTCTTGCTCTGCCCGGTCGTGTGGCACGATGAAGCGGCGATGATCGTCAACGTGCTGAACCTGTCGTTTGCAGAGATGCTCGGCCCGCTCTTCTATGCGCAAGCCGCCCCGCCGCTGTTCTTGATGCTCGAACGGTTCATGGTGATGGTGTTCGGCGATAGCGAATATGCGTTGCGGTTAATTCCGTTTCTAGCGTCGTGCGGGTCGGTAGTCGCGGTCGCGGGGTTGGCACAACGGGTGACCACGACGGGTACTGCGGCGGTGGCAGTCGGGCTGTTTGCCGTATCCGAACGGATGCTGTGGCATTCGACCGAGGCGAAACCGTATTCGGTGGACGTGTTCGTCGCGGCGCTGGTGGCGTATGGCTTTGTTCGCACCAACGGCTGGCCATTGTACGCGCGGTGTCGGCTCGGGATCGTCTGCGCGCCGGTGATGATTTGGCTGTCGTTTCCGGCCTGTTTCGTACTCGGTGCGGTGTTGGTCGGGCTACTCCCGAGTTGTTGGGCGGAACGGCGAAACTGGTCCGCGAGGCTGGGCTATAGCGGGTTCGCGTTGGCAGTGATTGTGGCATTTATGGCACTCGCTCTCGGCCCGGCGGTTGCCCAACGGAACGCGGAGTTGGATACGTTTTGGCAAGAAGATTTCCCGGATTGGTCAGACCCGTGGGGCGTGGTGCCGTGGGCACTCTTGCGAACGCTGGAAGTGCTTCGCTACGCGATCATGCCGTATGGATTTCTTTTCGTGGGGAACGTCATCATCGCCGCCGTGGTGTGGTGTCGGCGTGGGAAGGCAACGACGGTCGTTGTGTTGGTGCTGCCGATCGGGTTGGCACTCATCGCCGCGTTGTTGGGAAAGTACCCTTACGGTGGGACGCGGCTGTTGGCCTACGCCACGCCGGCCGTGTGCGTACTGACCGCTGAGGGGTTGCGAATCGTGATCGAAGCGTTCGGTCGGTTCCGGTCATTGGCGTGGGGTTTCGCCGCACTTTTGCTAGCCATCCCCGTCGGGTTGGCGGGCTATCTCGTGGTTGCGCCGTGGCCCCGTGCCGCCTGCGATGAAGCGGCAGCGTATGTGCTTCAACACCGTGGCGCGAATGATTACATCCTGATTAACCACGCGGAGTATGAATACTATTTCCGCCAGCACCCGCAACTCTGGCGAACCTGGTACGGAACCTTCACGCCCGACGATCTGTCACGGCGAAAAATATGGGTTGTTCACACGTGGGAGCCGCCGCCGACGTCATTTCCGTTTCCGTTGCCAACGGGTTGGCACGTCGCCGACACCATCGAGTATTTCCAGACTGTGGTCTATCGACTGGAACGAGACGAGTGACAGGTTGCAACTGGAGGTGGGGTGGGCGGTAACGGGTTTTCGGCCCTGAAAGAGATGTTCTGTCAGCCCAGGGCCATGCCCTGGGGACCGGGCAACGATCGGGTTTTCATTCAATTCCGGACGATTCATACCAAGTGGTAACCAACCGAACGGACCGTCCCGTCCAGCGTTCCCAGGGCATGGCCCTGGGCTGACAGAACGTCCCTTTCAGGGCCAAAAACCAAGACCGGGCTCGGTCTTGTTATTCACTAATCACTCACCACTGATTGCAGCCGCTTTCGCAGCTCGGCAAAATCCTTTGGCGTGGGGGCATCCCAACTCATCTTCGTGCCGCTTTCGGGGTGGAGGAAGCCGAGTTTGGCGGCGTGAAGCATCGGGCGTAGGGCGTTGCTACCGTCGGGGAGTGGCTTGCCGTTGGGGGGGCGATCGTACACCGTCTCGCCACAAAGCGGGTGCCCAGCTTCCCCGAGATGGATGCGAACTTGATGGGTCCGCCCGGTTTCGAGCCGACACTCGACCAACGCAAACTGGCCGAACGATTCGACCACGTTCACATACGTGACCGCGTGCTTTCCCTCTTCCGCATTGGTGTCGGTGGTGCTTCCACGCCGACCGTCGCCCCGATCCCGAATCAACGTCGATTCGATCCGACCGTCCTTCGGCACCCCGCGAACCAGCGCGAGATACCGCCGTTCCACCGTGTGTTTGCGGAACTGCTTCGTCAGTTCGGTTGCGGCAGTTTTCGTCAGTGCGAACACGACTAGCCCGGTCGTATCGCGGTCGATGCGGTGAACGGCGATCACGCGGCGGTTCGGGTTGCCAAGCAGGTAGGGTAGATAATCGGCGAGCGTTTTCGGCAAAAACGACATCCCGCGATGACCAAATTCGGCGGCTTCCTCCGCGTGTCGCATCGTCGTCAAGCCCGCCGGTTTGTTGACCACCACGACCGCATCATCCGCGTAAACCAACTCCATGCCGATCGGCAGTTGGACCGTCGGCTTCGGTGCGATCTCTTTCTTCGGCGGTGCTTTCGCTTTGGGCGGCGGCTTGATTGGTGGGGCCGGCTTGGGGAGCTTGGGGCGTTGCAATCCCGGCGGCAGCGGTGTGTTCTCGATCACCCCGTCCCGAATCCAAACGCGGTTGTTCTTCTTGATGCGCGTAGTCGGGTCGGAGCAACCCATTCCGGCGACCCGAACGTGCCCGTTTTCCACAAGCCGCTTGGCTTGGGTCCACGTGAGTTTGAAACGCGCCCGCAGCATGGCTGCCACGGTATTCCCCGCGTCGCGGTGGTCGGCAAGAAACTGAATCGGCGGCATAACAAAACTCGAAGAGAAAACTGGAGGCACTCACGTAACTTGGTCACCACGAATTACACGAATCGAACGAATCAAATCATGAGTTACAAGAACACTACATCACACGACTACTGGTTCTGTTCGTACTCATTGGTTGTCAATGATTGATTCGTACGATTCGTGTGATTCGTGGTGACGCTTTCGGGTCAGTCGGCGATGTCGAACAGCTTCGGGTCGGCTATTTCCATCGCTTTGTTTTCGACGACGGTCATGGTCATGAACTTCTTGCCGTCGTGGGTGATGACCATTTTTGTGGGTGCCATGACGCCGTCAAACTTCTTGAAGTCGCTCATCACGGTTTCTTCGAGCGCTTCCTTGGTGCCGCTTGCCGCTGGGGCCAACCCACGTCGAGCGTTCTTAATTAACAGCCCGGTCTTGGTGTCGAAGTAAAGCCGGGTCTCCTTGAAGTCCTTGGCGTTGACGATGACAACGGCGGCATCCACATCCCCCACCTTGTCGGCTTTGTCGGCCTTAATCATGTACTTTGCCGTCAACAGCGGGGTGAGTTGCGCGATTTCTTGCATCTTCATGGCTTGGGTCAGTTCGGCTTTTTCGGGGTCGCCGATTTTCAACAGCATCCCGTTCTGTGTACTTTTGTGCTTCGCCCCGTTGGTGATCTGCACGAGGCTGATTTTTTGGCCCGAGACTTCGGTATTGAGTGCCATCCGGAACTTGTCGGGCATCTCGTAGGTGATGTCGCCGGTAAATTCGAGGTCTTGTCCGAACAGCGACATGACACCCTTCACCTTGGTGTTGCCCGCCTTGTATTTGTTCAGTGCCTCCGCACCGCCGTGTGCTTCGATGGCCTTGGTGATGACTGCTTTCGCATCAACATCCTGGCCCAACGTCGATCCGACCGCGAGCAGAACAATCACGATACCGAGCGAATACCGTCGCATGATTCAGCCTCCGGCTTCGAGGGACAAGTCGCCATCTCTATTATCAAGATACGTAGAGAGAGTCCTGAAAGCCAAACAACCCCCGATGTCGGATGAACATCGGGCGAGCGTCATGGAAGTTGAGCCGGATAGTTTTTGGATTGAGGTGTTACTTATAGGAGTTACGCAGTCGCGGTGTTTGGCGTGCGGTAGATTGGGGTCGTTCGATACGCGCGGATGGCATCCTGGACGATCTGCCACTTTGCGGTCAA